>JAZOOC010000262.1:0-4219 GCA_045654825.1 Clostridia bacterium
ATAAAAATGGCAATAAAGAGTATTTGAAAAAACTTACAGAAAGTGATATTCCGGAGCTTATTACTCATTATAAAAGAATACATGAAATTTGGAAAGAAATGTGGCTTACAACATATAAGCCGTTCGGATTTGAGTCTATAAGCGGTAGGTTAGCTCAGGTAATTATAAGATTAGAGTATTTAAAGGAACGAATTGAAAAATACCTCAATGGTACAATAAAAACAATTGAAGAATTTGATGTTGAATTTCTTGAAGATAAAAACTCAGTGCTTTCGCTGAACCATTCCAGAAAAGTAATGGATACAGGTATCATTATGTAAGGTAAATTTGTCCTCTGAAAAAATCATAAAAAAATAAAATATAAAATATGGAGATGAGTTAAATGAAAAGAAACTTTAAAATTTTGTCATTAATACTGGCAATGTTACTGGTAGCAGGGATTATTTCCGGGTGTAATAACAATAAAGCGCCTTTTGAAATAGCTTCCAAAGAAGAACTTGATCCCAAAAAAATTGGAGATTATAGTACTCTGAAGTTGCCTATTGATAAAAAGGGTACAACAATCAGCATACTTTGCTCTACAGATGTTACGACGAACAATGATAGTGTTATTGTGAAAGAATTGAGACGAAGAACAGGTCTTGATGTGCAAATTTTAGCTGTTCCTGTTGCAACAGCTAAGCAAAAAGCTAAGGTGCTTATTGCTTCCAGGAATGATATGCCTGAAATGATGGGAGGATTTACTCAGGATGAAATAAATGAATTTGGTCGCCAAGGTGCATTTGCCAATATTCTTGAGTATGAGGATGAACTTCCTAACTTTAAAAAAATCTATGTTGATGAAGCTGAAGAAAGAAATGTATCCGGAAATATTAAAAATTTAATGTCATCGGACGGTAAGTTATTTACTTTTCCGACATATGATATAAGTCGTGATGTTAATCATGGTATGCTCTACCGTAAAGATATTTTCGATAAGCATGGCATTGAAATGTGGCACGATCAGGAATCATTTTTAAATGTTTTAAGGCAGCTTAAACAATTATATCCCGATTCAACTCCCTTTGTTTCAAAAACAAAAACTGACATTTTTAAAGATTTTGGATATAGCTGGGGCTTATATCACTTTTTTCCATACTATGATGAAACAGAAGGTTTATGGAAGTATTCAAGTATGGATCCAAAATTTAAAGAAGTTCTTGATTTCATAAAGACTATGTATAAAGAAGGTCTTATCGATCCCGAATTCTTAACAGCAACCCAGTCTGCTTGGACTCAGAAAATGACACAGAAAGATAAAGCTTTTGTTACATGGGACTGGATAGGCAGACTTGATATGTTTAAAGAACAGACTTTAGAAACAATTCCTGAATACGATTTAAGATATACATATCCGATTGGCGGTAAGGTTAATACCTTATCAAGAACCGGCGGAGGACCTTCAATAAAGAAAGGTGATAAAGAGCTTCTTTCACTTAAACTTTGTGACTATTTGCTTTCAGATTCCGGAGCTCAGCTTATGTCAATGGGTATAGAAGGCGTTACCTATAACTTAAGAGAAGATGGTAAAGCTGAATATATAGGTCATGAAGGTAAAAAAGGAGTTGGAATCAACGAGCTTGAGTCTCAATATGGCTTATATATAAGCGGATTATACAGAAGATTTGACAGAAGAGCCTCTTATTATGATTTTACTGAAAAAGAGCAGGAGGCTCAGGATATGATGCTTAACAAGCCGGATGGTGGTTTTATGCCTCTTGATCCTGTACTTTCTTTTACAGCAGAAGAAAAAGAAATTAAATCCCAGTATGAAACAGGTATGATAAAAGCCGCTGAAGAGTTTGCTGTTCAGTATATTTTGTCACCAGAATATGGTGATAAAGAATGGAATGAGTGGCTTGAAAAAGCAAAAAGTCTTGGAGCTGATGAAGTTATAAAGCAGTACAATGCTGCACAGAAAAGATACAATGAGTTATAAATTTCAGATTGAAATTTTAAAGTGATAGATATTTGTGAAGTCATGATAACAAACAAATTAAAAAAACACTTCAAATTTACATAAGATTATTCTAAAAGAGGATATATTTGTTAATTTAATAGAAATTGTCTTAAACCTAAGTGTTTAAGACAGTTTCTTTCTGTAGTAACAAGGGAGAAAAAATGAAAACAATAAACTATATATTTGATTTTGGCAATGTGATTGGAGAGTTTTATCCCGAAAAACTAACTGCACCTTTCGTTCAAGATGAAGATTTAAAAAAATTCGTAAGCGAAGTAGCGTTTGACCGTCTTTATTGGGATAGGCTTGATAGCGGAGATATTACTGATGAGGAAATAAAAGCAGATATACAGCGGCGTATTCCCGGAGATGTTGGTGAACTTGCGTGTAAGGTGTATGATAACTGGATAAACACCATGACTCCGGTAAAAAATATTCAAAAGTTAATATTTGATATACATAAGTCAGGAAAAAGATTATATCTTCTTTCAAATATCAGTGCAGAATTTGGCAGAGATTATAAAAAGGTTAAATGGATAAAAGAGCTTTTTGATTGTTTTGATGGTCTTGTCTTTTCGGGTGCAATAGGTATGGTGAAGCCGAATATTGATATTTTTGAATATATACTCAACAGATATAATCTTAATCCGGGAGAATGTTTGTTTATAGATGACCGGAAAGAAAATATTGATGTAGCGAAAAAAATTGGAATAGAAAGCTACTTATTTGATGGAGATGCTGAGAAATTGAGAAGCTATCTTGAACTATAAAGGCGAAATCTTTAGAGACAAAGGTGATGTCCCAACTTCTCAAAAATGAGTTTTGCGGCTTTCAGATTGGAGGTAATATTATGAAAGCGTTTATAACAATCAATAAAAATTTTGTGATAGGTGATATAGATAATCGTCTTTATGGTTCGTTTATAGAGCATATTGGAAGAGCTGTTTATGAAGGCATATATGAACCTTCAAACGACAAAGCGGATGAATGTGGGTTCAGAAAAGATGTACTTGAACTTGTTAAAACATTAGACGTTTCGATAGTTCGTTATCCTGGTGGTAATTTTCTTTCTGCTTATAATTGGGAAGACGGAATAGGAGATAAATCAAAAAGACCAAAAAAAATGGAACTTGCGTGGAAATGCATTGAAACCAACGAAGTGGGTATTGATGAGTTTCAACAATGGGCAAAAAAAGTGAATGCCGATATTTTAATGGCTGTAAATTTAGGTACGAGAGGTCCTGTGGAAGCAGCTGAATGTGTCGAATATTGCAATGCTGATACGGATACCTATTATGCGAATTTAAGACGCGAAAATGGATTCGAAAAACCCTTTGGTATAAAAACCTGGTGTCTTGGAAACGAAATGGGTGGTTTGATGCAGATTGGCCGCAAAACACCTGATGAGTATGGAAAAATTGCAGCAACAACCGCTAAAATGATGAAGGCGGTAGATCCGGGTATTGAACTTGTTGTTTGCGGTAGTTCTCACAGAAATATGCCACGGTTTGGTGAATGGGAGCTTACAGTACTGAAACATACTTATGAATTCGTAGATTATATTTCTATTCATCAATACTATTCTACCAAAAACGATACACCGGAAGAAAATCTTGCTAAATCAGTAAGAATGTATGATTATATCAAATCAGTTGTTTCAATGTGTGATAGCATAAAAGCAATTAAAAAATCAGATAAAATCATTAATTTGTCATTTGATGAATGGAATGTGATGAATGATTCTGATATAGATGGAGGTTGGCAAATTGCACCACGGCTGTTTGAGAATATATACACATTTGAAGATGCACTTGTTGTAGGCTGTATGATGATGACACTTCAAAATAATTGTGACAGAGTAAAAATTGCCTGTCTCGCTCAGTTAGTTAATGTTCTTGCTCCTATAATGACGGAACCGGGTGGAAACGCCTGGGTACAGACAACCTTTTATCCGTTTATGTATGCATCGCGTTATGGACGTGGAAAAGTAATGAGACCAGTTATAGACTGTGATGAGTATTTTACTCCTCAAACCAAAAATGTACCATATTTGGAAACATCTGTAATATATAATGCCGAAAACCAAGAAATCATAGTTTTTGCAGTTAATAGATCTCTTGAGGAAAATATGAGCTTGGAAATCTCATTTGAAGATTTTGGTGAGTGTGTTCTTGTTGAACATATTGAATTATATAACGACGATTTAAATGCGGTAAACAG
>JAZOOC010000263.1:0-25599 GCA_045654825.1 Clostridia bacterium
TGCCATATGGGTTTTGCCGAGGAGATAAATAATGAACCTTCCCTCGCCGATACCCTCGAATATGAGTTCTTAAATACCCAGGATGTTTTACCAAAAGATATGAATGAAACAGGTAAAATAACAAGAGGGGAATTTATGTATATAGTATCCCGTCTTTATTTTAACGGAGTAACATATTCGGAAAATATTTCAGAATATGCTTTTTCGGATGTTTCAAGTAACCATCCTTTTATAAATGAAATTATAATATTAAAAAATGCTGATATAATTAAAGGAGATTCCGATAATCGTTTAAGATGCGACGATCCTATCACATTAAGCGAGGCGCTTGCTGTAACTTTAAGAGTAACAGGATACGAACAATATGCAGCTGCAAGCGGCGGATATCCCACCGGATACATATATGTTGCAAGAACAGAAGGTCTGCTAAACGGCTTAACAGTATCCGACTCCGCAATAAATGTATACGAAGCTCTTAAAATAATCTATAATTCATTATTTATGAGAGTTGTTAGTTTGGATCGCATAGAAAACGGTGAAATAAAACTCACTAAGGGAAATGAACGTATACTCACATCTCATCTTAAAATCACTTTGTATGATGCCGTTTTAACTGATAACGGCTTAACCTCACTTGACGGAAATTCCATTGGTAGTGGAAAAATAGAATTTAAAGAAATCTCAACAGGTAAGTATTTTGTAGCTAAAAACAATTTCAAAGATGTATTTTCTTATCTCGGCGTAAGACTTAATATATTTGTAAAATATAATAGTTATACAGAAGAAAACGAGGTTATCTATCTTAATATAAACAGTAATGTATCTGAAAAAACACTCACAAAAACTGAAATTATAAGAGTAACCTCAGATTATGTTGAATATGAAACAGACAAAAATTCAGGTAAATTTTATAAGCAGTATTTTTCCAATGATAATCCCTATGTAATAATAAACGGAATTAATACACCGGGATACAGCTTATCTCAGTTAAAACCTGAAAATGGTTTTGTAACCTTTATTGATAATGATTCGGATAATAAGGCAGATGTTATTTCAGTTATGGATTTTTCACATTCCATTTTAACAGACAGAGTTGCCGAAAAAGTTTTGTATTGCAAAATAAATGCGATAAACACCATTGATTTATCCGAAGAAAATCAAAAAATATATTATAGAATTGTAAAAAACGGTACTGTTATAATGCCTGAAGACATACAGATAAATGATGTTGTATCTGTTGCTGTAGCTTCGGGAAATATTGATGGCAGAAAACTACACATTCTTTATGTTTCCTCCGATTATGTAACAGGACAAGTTCAAGGACATGAAGATAACTGTGTTATTATAAATGATAAGCAATATGAAATGACAAATGCATTTCTCAATGCTAATCCGTTGTTTAAAAATGGCTCAGCAGTCGGAACAAGCGGAATCTTCAGACTTAATGTTTCAGGGAAAATAGAATTTCTCGATAAAGGAGTTTCTACTGAAATAGGATACAGCTACCTTATAAATATAGCAAAAAAGACTCCTTTTGATGAAGTAATGATAAAATACTATTCGGTTAAGGGTGAAATGATAACGGGTATTGTTTCTCCCAATGTTAAAATCGACGGAGTTGCACTTGACGGAAAGCTTATTAATAATACTTCCGCTTCAAACTATGATGAAGTAAGAGAGCTTTTGTGTGTAAGACCCGACGGTTCAATAGATATACCTACAAACGAAGCATACAGCTTCTATAATAAAAAATATACCAATATAAATCCAAGACCCGCTATAATAAAGCTTAATTCTAAAAATGAAATAATTTCAATTGATACCGATGCACCTACATATACGAGCGGAGTATTAAATACTGATTATTCACAGGCTCTTGTTCCGGGAGTTAGACATCCGATGGACGACCTCTTTTTCGGAACAACCTTTGACGGTGGATTTTTAATAAATCAGGATACAATCTGTATTAAAGTGCCGGATATTGACCGTTATGGTTTACTTAACGGAGAATATAGCATAACTTATATGAATACTTTTGAATCTGACATTGACGATATAAATAATTACGGCATCTACACTGCAACCAGTTATCTTAATACAACCACGAACTATGATATGCAGGCTTATAATGTTGACCCGAACACAGGACTTGCCGGATTAGTTGTTGTAAGAGGCTCCAGTAAACGCGTACTTACGACAGCCGGCGGTATGGGGGTGTTTATTAAACTTACCTCCTGTTATGATACTATAAGAGAAAAAGAGGCATATAAATTATATTATTATATAAACGGAGAAGTTAAAACTACAATTGTTGATACTGATTACCTTCATGTATGGTATAAAAACTTATTGTTTGGCGGAAAATATGCTAATTCCATTCTGAATCCGGGAACAATGTCTGAGCTTGCGTTCTATGAAGATGTTGAACCATTAAAAGAAGGGGATATTATAGGTGTTGAAACTACAGGAAGTTATCTTAGTGCAATAGGAAGAGATTTAAATTTAAGTAAAATTTATGATAAAATTCCGTCAACAGGACGACCATCTGCTCCATCCGAGAGTTATGGGTATAATTCCTATAATATAAACGGAACGACTATTCCTTTTGATGAAAATAATCTTAAGAAAAAAGGTTATGAAGACAGTGCAAACTTTGAACTCAGCGTAGCATTGGGAATTACAGGTACAACTCTTAAAACAAGAGTAATGTATGATAATACAACAAAGGTTTCTACCATAAGAGATTATCTTGAAAATGACGGTAATATTGATTATTTTGACAGATTTTTAAATGTAGCGGCAACTGTGCCTATAACAGTTATAAAAGAAACATCATGTAATGTTTTAAGTGACAGTTGTAAATTTATTACTGAAGCAGGCTCTTTGAATGATATCAAGCCTGCACTATCGGGTTCAGCAACAGATATTAACAAGGCGTCAAAGCTTTATATTTACCATTCCAGAGGAGCAGTAAAAGAAATAGTTGTTATTAATCTTTTGGAAGCTCACAGTAATCATTAAGAAAGGGGATAACGGTTATGAATTTTAAAAGAATAATTTCTTTGGTTATTATAATATCAATTTTAATTTCAATGTCTGTTGTTTCCCTTGCGAGTGATTACAATACACACTGGGCATCAGAGGAAATAGAATATCTGATTAAAAACAATGTTGTTATACCATCTGAAAACGGAGTAAGACCTAATGACAATATCACTCGTGCAGAGTTTATAAAGGTTATAAACAAGCTCTTTAAAACACCTTACTCATCTGCACAGAATAAATATAAAGACTTAAGTGCAGATAAGTGGTATTACAATGAAATTATAAATGCAACAGCCGCAGGTCTTATCACCGGTGACGGAAATGGATTTTGTAATCCCGAAAACCCGATAACAAGAGCGGAAGCATCTGTAATACTTTCAAGAGCTTTGAAGCTTGAAGTAACAGTAGATAATACAAGCTTTTCTGATAATTCGTCTATACCTGAATGGGCAAGACCCTATATTGCAAGCCTTGTTTCAAAGGGCGTTATAAACGGATATGAAGATAATACATTTAAATCGCAAAATAACATAACAAGAGCAGAAGCGTTTTCACTTTCGGTTCGTGCAGAAGGATTAGAAATAAGCTCTTCGACACCCGTTGAAACGCCTCAGAGTCCTGCGATTTCCACCGGCGGAGGCGGCGGTGGAGGCGGAGGCGGAGGTGGCTCCACATCGCCTTCCACAGTAACTTTATCTGCTCCCATTATAAAGAGAATAGATTCTGCAACTAAAAAGCTATCCTGGTCTTCGGTTAACGGCGCTGATAGCTATGAAATAGTTTTAACAATAACAACGCAAGGGAAAAGCGGAACTGAAACTTTAACTTCAGTTTCAACCGAAATCGATCTTTCTGCAAAAATAGATTTGCTTTCAGGAATTGTGAAAGAACAGGTTGAACATTTCAGTGTTATGGTAAGGGCAGTTAAAGGAAGTGTATTCTCAAGCTATAGTAATCCGGTAGCTTTTGATGTTTTATACAATTCAGCTGATGCGATTTCTATTCCTGAAATAATTTCGGATACAGAAATTGATAACGGAACAGAAAAAGTTTTCATAACCTGGGAAAGCAATCCTGATGCTTCGATATATGAATTATATATTGATTTCGGGTCAGGCTACACTCTTGTAAACAACAACTTAACAAACAAAGTTTATCTTACAGACTATGTATCGCTTGATAATTTAGCAGAAAACTATAATGCGAAGTTTAAGGTTTACAGTGCTAATCCCGAGCTTACTGATTCAGCTGTTTATAATCCTGTTATTATACCATCACTCTATGGTGGTAAAGACGGTGAGTATGATGTTATATTAACAAAAAGGCATTTTCTTAATATTAAGAAGAATCCTACCGGTAAATATCTTTTAAAAGCAGACATTGACTTGGGAAATTATACACCGTTTGAATTTTCAGGAACTTTAAAGGGTGATGACGAAAATAATTTTAGATGCATAAACTTAAATTTGTCGCAGTCTTTGGAAAATGTCGGATTGTTTTCAGTAATTACCGGTGCGGTTAATATTTCTGATATTGCTTTGACAGGCTCTGTTACAGGGTCTATGGTAGCAGGGGGTATCGCAGGAGGAATAAATGCTATTTCAAATAAAGGCGATGCGTCAATTAAAAATATAATAAACTATGCCGATATAACAAGTACTTCAACCGCTACTACCTCCTATGCAGGCGGAATTATAGGTAATGCTTACGGGGATTCAAGCGGTCAATATCTTAAATTATCGCATCTTGTAAACTACGGAGATATTAAAGGCGGAATAGCGGCAGGAGTTTTTGGTTATTTAAGAGGTAAGGCAAGTTACTGTGCAAATCATGGTAAGGTTACAGCTACAAGACAAGGTGCAGGCGGAATTCTTGGAACAGGTTATGCTTCGGTTGATACAAGTTATAACACAGGAGATATTCAGGGGGTTACATACGCCGCAGGAATTACTGCATCAACGAATATCGAACAGGCAAGTATTTCCAATTCATTTAATACAGGTAATGTAACCGCAACAGGCGGAAACGCTTGCGGTATTTTAGGACAACATACTACAAATACGGCAAGAAAGATTTATATTTATAACTGTTATAATATAGGTACGCTTTCATCAACTCAAAACACAGGGGAAATATATGTTCATGATTTGAATTTAGGAAATTTATTTTCAAGCAATAACTATTATATTTCAGATACCCATACCGAAGACAGTGATGACGGATACAAAGGAACATATCCTGTAACCGCACAGGATTTAGGCGTTCTTTCAAATCTTGTAAAAGAAGAAGACGGTGTTTTAAGAGAATTCAGCGCAGGTATCTGGCAGGTAACCGATAACCAATATAATTATTCTTATCCTCAGCTTATAGGTAATTTATATAAGATGAAATCAAGGGAATTGGAAGTGCCGGTTATATATGATGTAACAAATAACAGTGAAAATAAAGTTTTTGTTACTGTTAAAGGGGATGCTAATACTGTAAGTTATACTCTTAAGATATTTGACCAAAACACCGAACTTGAAAGTTATACTCTTACAGGCGGAACCCAAAGTACAGTAGAAATAACTGAAGCCCTTACAGGCTATAATAAAGACTATACTATAAAGGTTGTTGCCAACGGGGACGGGGTTATCTATCTTTCAAAAGACGGTCTTGACTATACATATCGACACATTGAGTATATAGCACCTCCGACAGGAGATGGAACAGAGCAAAATCCATATATTATTTCAAGAATTGAAAACTTTAAATATATTATTACTTACGGACAGGACAAAGTATATAAAATTACCTGTGACCTTGACTTTACAGGGGATAATAAAATATGGTACACTGTTCTTGGCGAAACTTCATCTGCTGCCTTTTCAGGCACATTAAAAGGCGACAAAAACGGAGAGAAACCTGTAATTAAACTTGATATAACAAGTGATGGTGTAAATGGTTTTATAAAATATTTAACAGGAAATGTAGATAATTTTATAATTGAAGGTTCAATTACCGGTACAACTGAAATAGGTGCAGTTGCAGGAAATATGAAGGGTGGCTCGATTAAAAATATCGAAAACAGAGCGTCGATTATTTCCAATTCTACATCTACCGCTTTATTTGCAGCAAAGGCAGGCGGAATAGTTGGAGGAATCACAAAAGGTAACGATGTAACAATAGAAAACTGTGAAAATCACGGAACAGTTGCTCCGCACACCTTCGCACAGTATGTAGGCGGTATTGCAGGCTTTGTAGATAATGATGTTAAAGTAACAGTAAAAAATTGCGGAAATTACGGCAATGTTCAGGGGTATTCAAATGTTGGCGGAGTTATCGGTTTTGTAACAGTTGCTACAACAAAAATTGTTTCAGTACTTTTTTCTTATAACTGCGGCGATATAACAGGTCAGGGTGAAACTGCAGTTGCAAAAGATAACTCAGGTATCGGCGGTATTTTAGGTAACGGACCGGCTACAATTGACCAGTGCTTTAACTCGGGAAAAGTAAGCGGATGTAATAATACCGGCGGTATTGCAGGAGCATATAATACAAGAAATGTTAATATTGCCCTCACAAACAGTTATAATGCAGGCATTATAAAGCCTCTTGCGACAACAAATTCTTATAAAAATAATGGCGGACTTACCGGTGCGACAAGTTTATCAGGCACAGGAAACGGTAAAATAACAATTAAGAATAACTATAATGGCGGTAGTGTTGAATTTAACAGAGCGCACTGGGCATTATATGTTTCTGCTCCGGCTGATGCTACAATTTCAAATAATTACTATTCGAGTGCACTGCGTGAGTCACTTGCCGCTAACCAAACGCTTTCTAATCCAACAGGAACAATTGTTTTACCGGTTGAGATAGAAGCTCAAAATATGAGCAGTGAGGCTTCATTTGAAGGCTTTGATTTTGAAGATATATGGGAAATTAAAGCTGATGACGATTATAAATATCCGCAATTAAAAGATAACTTACATAAAGCAAAGGAGAATTAAAAATGGCTTGGTGGAATGACGACTATATGACCATATCAGCTGTTCAGTGTAAATATCACGAAACAAGCGAAGATATTTTTGATAATTATGTCAGTAAATCAAACTTTAATACTGAACAACTTTTGCACCTTACTGCAAGTGGACATATGGGATATTACAATGAGGAACGTGACGGAAAAAATCTTGATGAGTATTTAAAAAGAACTAAAAAGGCGGGTATAAAGGAAATAGTATATATAAATATACACGCAGTAACTCCTGAAGACCATCATAAGCATCCTGAGTATTCGCTTTTGGATAAAGAAAAAAATCCGCTTATGATGTATAATAATACACATTATTATATATGCTTTAACGGGCCTTATTTTGATGAACATATAAAAAATGTAAAAAAGTTATGCAAGCACGATATAGACGGAATATTTTTAGACGGACCTATTATGCGTCCTGATGCTTGTTATTGTGAGCATTGTCTTAAAAAGTTTGAGGAAAAGTACGGTAAATCACGTTATGAAGCCGATTACTTTGAAAGTGCCGAGTTTAATATGGAAATGGCGACTCTGTTTATAAAGGCAACCTATGAAGTCATAAAAGAGATAAATCCTAATATATTACTTTATGTAAACAATACTCTGTTAAAGCCCGATATAGTCGGAGTAAGAACAAGAGATTGTGAGCCTTATACTGACTTAATTGGTACTGAAGGCGGTTTTGTGTGGGTGGATAAGGGCATAACTATGTGGCATGTAAGTCCTATGGTTAAAATGGCAGAAGCGGTTTGTCATGGTAAGCCGAGAGTTTGCTTTATAGCAGGTGATCATAAGCCGTGGTCATATTATATGCACACAGAATGTGAAACAAATATTTTTTATGCTCAGTCAATAGCTTATGATGCTAATGTATGGTATGGGCTTCATGGTTCTTCAAAACAGGGAGAAACTCCAGGGGGAAAAGCCTCAACCGCATTTAATAAATTTATAGCTGATAATAAAGAAAATATTATTAAAACCCATTCTTGCTCCAAGGTCGCACTTTTTTGGTCGGATGCTACTGCAAGCCGTTATTCTACAACTGTTGACGAAACTGACTTTGTTCAAAAAACAATGGAATTGTCAAGCGACGATGAGAAAGGCAATCAAAATGCTTCCTTTAAGGGTATGTATGATATTTTAACAAGGGCGCATATTCAGTTTGATTTAATTGATGAGGTAAGTTTTAAAGAAGGAAATCATAAGAAATACGACACGATTATTTTAACAACAGCCGCTTGTATATCTGATGAAATAGCAGGAATAATAAAAGACTATGTTAAAGAGGGCGGAAAACTTATTTCCAACTTTGATACAGGCCTTTATAACGAACTTTGCGAAAAAAGAGAAATATCAGTTTTAAGTGATATTTTCGGAGTTAAAAAATATGTTGATACTATTAAATATCCTGTAGGATGCAGTTATCTTATAAATAACAACGAAAGTTTTATTTTTAACGGTGTAAATGATGATAATATACCATTACCGCTTCTTTCAGTAAAAAATGAGGTTGAAGATACGGCAGAGATTTTAGGCTATGCAAGAATGCCTTTAGACGGTAGATATGTAGATTTAGTTAAAGAGACATATCCGTCTGTTATTTATAATAAGTATGGTAAGGGCGAAAGTATTTATTTTTCAGGTGCAATCGGTGAGTTTTTTGATAAGTATGCAAATACCGATATTAAAAAACTTGTTGTAAATGCAGTAAATAAATTCTCCGAAGCAGATATCACAACTGATGCACCGGGAAGCGTAGAAGTATCCTTAAGAAAGAAGGATAATAAATATATCATTCATCTTATAAACTTAACAGGTGAAATGATAAGACCGATTGAAAGAATTATTCCTCTTTATAATGTGAATTTCACAATAAATAAGGATATAAAGATTAAATCAATTGAAACATTAAGAGGTAAAGAAATACTTAATTATAATATATGTGATGGTAAATTATGCTTCACACTTCCCAAACTTAATGAACATGAGATTATTGTGCTGGAATGCGAATAACACAGCAAATTGAGTATATCGCCAAAACAAATTGTATTTTATAGCCTTTAAAATCAAAGGAAAAATTCTAAGGGGATGTTAAAAAACTCCGGAACGCAAGAAAAGGTTAGAAGCCCACAAAATAAGCAGTATCAGTTGTTGTAAAACAGAAAATCAAGGTAGAAAAATCGAAATATTCGATTTTTCATAAAATTAATCTTTTCTTGCTATCCTTTGGAAAAAGAGGGTATTTAAAAAGTTCACTTTGACTTTTTAAACACCCTCTTTTAATTTTTGTGATTGGTTTTTTGGGTTTAAAGATCAGATAAACGAAATCACTGATGATGACTACATCGTTATGCTTTCAGCATATATGTTATTAACACCGATACAACGGAATTTATCGTAGAAGAACTTGGAATCATTCTTTAATTGGTATAGTAACATTTAGAAAACCCAAGGAGATATAGGCGATCAGTAGATTGTTTATAGTTTGTTTTATTTGTCACCCATCAATTGTATCACAACAGTTTATAACGCCATAAGAATACTTGAGGAGAATGTATACGGAAGAATTACGGTTGAAGATATGTGCAAAAAGCTTGATATAAGCCGAACATATCTTTCAAGAGTATTCAAAGAAAAAACAGGTGCTACAGTGAATGAATATTACAGACATCTTAAAATAAATGAAGCAAAGAAGCTTCTTTCAACTCATATGTATATATGGATATTTAAAGGCAAATCTAAAAAGTTTATCTTTTTGATTTTCTTGAGGCTAAAGGCGAAACCCCCTTTATTTCTTTATACACCTTAGAAAAATAAGCAGGATTATTAAAGCCTGATTCCATACAGATTTCAACAGCGGACTTGTTTGTGTTCACAAGCAGGCTCTCTGCATAATTTATTCTGCAGACATTAAGATATTCTTTAAATGTATTACCGGTTATTTCCTTAAATGTGCGTGAAAAATAACTGTAGCTTAAATTTACCATTTTGCACATATCTTCGCAGGTTATATCTTCGGTATAGTTTTTATTAATATAAAGCATGGCTTTGCAAATTGCTGACATCGTATCTTTTGCAATGCCAGAAGACACCGGGTTTTCGGTTACACCGGCAGAATTGAAAATATCGTAAAGTATTAATTCAACTGCGATTTTTCGTTGAATTTCAGAATTTTCGGATTTGTTGTGATAATCATTGATTAGCATTTCAAATCCGTTTTTTATTTGAGGAAAACTGCTTTCTATTTCTTCTTTTCTCCATACCCGTTTTGAGTTTGGAGAGTCGATTGTGAAACACATTGTATATTTGTCTTCAAAATCGGGGACGGTGAAGTTTTTTAATTCAGAAGCTTTAATTTTTAAAAAGTAATAAGAATGTTCGGAAGCGTTTCCGGATATGGTGTAATGGATAGAATTGGAGCGAGTTAAAACACAATCTCCCGCAAAAAGTTGATATTTTATGTCATTTATATAAAACTCGAAATTTCCTTTTTCAATATATGTTATTTCAATACAGTTATGTATATGTGCTTTGACCATAAGAGTATTGGAGTGGGAACTTTGTTTGTGAAAGCATAAGCCATTATTATATTCGTCAAAATCATCTCTTTCGATTTTATAATCAGACATATTAATTCTCCTATGACAAATTATTTATATTATAACGACAATTAAATTATATCATATGCTTTTTAAAAATGCTATAATTATTTTAACGAATTGGAAAAGGAATATTCTAATCCATTAGATATAAGGAGGGCATATTTATGTTAATTAATAAATGGAAAATGTTTTATGACACATATGAACCGATAGATTGTGTTGTGCCATGCACAATGTATAGCGTGCTTATAGATAACAACCTGATTGCGGATCCTTATTATCAGCTTAATGAACAAGCAGCTACAAAATTATCAGAAAAAGACTGTGTGTTTGAAGCGGAGTTTGAGTTATCCGAAGAACAGCTTGAAAAAGAATATAACGAGCTTTGCTTTTCTGGGCTTGATACTATTTGTAGAATAATACTTAACGGCGAAGTGCTTGCAGATGTTAAGAATATGCACCGTTCATATATTTATGATGTGAAAAACATTCTTGTTTCAGGTAAAAATAATCTCTGCCTTGAATTTTCTTCTCCGATAAACTATTTCAAAGAAATGAATAATAAGCATTATCTTTATACGGGAAGCACAATAAAAGGAGCGCCTCATTTAAGAAAAGCTTTTTATATGGCAGGCTGGGACTGGGGACCGGCTCTTCCCGATATGGGTATTTACCGTCCTGTTTCTTTGAATTCATATAATGATGACAAAATAGAAAATCTCTTTGTCAGACAGATTCATAAAAACGGCAAAGTTATTCTTGATATAGAAGTCGAAACCAAACACAATAAAAATTTTGATTGCTATGTAAATATAGACGGAAAAGAAATAAAGCTTATCAATAATAAAGGTAGTCTTGAAATAGATAATCCGAGGCTTTGGTGGGCAAGGGGATACGGAGAACAGAATTTATATGAAATAACAGCAAGACTTGAAAAAAACGGTGTTGTAATATCTGAAAAAACCGATAAAATCGGACTTCGTACAATAACCGTAAGCACAGCACCGGATAAGCATGGGAAAGAATTTGCTTTCGTTTTAAACGGTAAGAAAATATTCGCAATGGGTTCCAACTACATACCTGAAGAAATTATTCTTAACCGTCCGGATTATCAAAAAACAAAAGAGCTTATTAAGAGTGCAGTGTTTGCCAATCATAATATGATAAGAGTCTGGGGCGGCGGCTATTATCCCGAAGAATATTTTTACGATTTATGCGATGAATACGGAATTATCGTCTGGCAGGATTTTATGGTTGCCTGCGCAAACATCCGTCTTACTTCGGAAATGAGGGAGGAATTTACGGCTGAAGTAACCGAGAATATCAAAAAATACAGAAACCATCCTTCTCTCGGGCTTCTTTGCGGAAACAACGAGGTTGAATATGGCGGAATTAAATGGAAGATTGCTGAAAGCGAGCTTGTAAGAACAGACTATCTTGAGCTTTACGAAAGAATTATACCTGAGCTTTGTAATAAATATGCTCCCGATATCTTCTATTGGCAGTCAAGTCCGTCATCGGGAGGAGGATACGACTTCCCGTCGGACGAAACAAGGGGAGATATTCATTTCTGGAATGTTTTAAGAGGTGATATGTCATTTTACGAATACAGAAATCACAATTTCAGATTTTGTTCAGAATTTGGATTTCAGGCATTTCCGGTTATGAAAACAATTAATTCATTTTGTGAGCCTGATGATTTGAATATTTGCTCAAAAGTAATGGAGAATCATCAGAAATGCAACAAAGGAAACAAAAGACTTATTTCTTATCTTGTTGAGCATTATCTTTATCCTTCAACCTTTGAGGGAGTAGTTTATGCAACTCAGCTTATGCAGGCAGACTCAATAAGATACGCAGTTGAGCATTTCAGAAGAATACGCGGAATCTGTATGGGCTCATTATACTGGCAGTTAAACGATTGCTGGCCTGCTATTTCATGGTCTTCTGTTGATTATAGCGGAAGATATAAAGGACTTCATTATGCTGCAAAGAAATTTTATGCGCCTGTTTCCATGGGAATGTTTCTTGATGATAACAGATTAACAGTTAATATTTCAAATGAAACCTTAAAGGATTTTGACGGTAAACTGAAAATCGTTCATTCGGATAACCGCTTCAATGAAATTTGCTCTGAAATTCATGCAGTAAAAGTAAAATCTCTGTCATCAGCTGATGTGGTGTCTTTATCTTTTGATATAACAGATAAATACAACGAATATGTTTATGCAGAGCTTTACGACGAAAATAATAATTTTCTTTTAAGAAATACAGAGCTTTTTGTTTCAAACAAATATTTCGAATTTATATTACCGCAGATAAGTTATACGGTTAATAAAGAAACCGATGGTTATTTAATAAGCTTTTCTTCGGATGTATTTGCAAAAGGTGTATATATTGATTTCGAAGACTTTGATTTTATTCTGTCCGATAACTTCTTCGATTTAACAAACAAAGAAGAATATCAGATAATGGTTTATGCAGATTGCAGTAAAGAGGAAATAGAAAATTCTATAAAAATAATGAGTGTATACGATATCGGAAGGAGTAAATAATGATGATTAAATCTTCAGTTGGAAAGTTTACTGTTTATGCAAGCGATTACTGTGTTCTGGACAGTAATGTTATGACGGGCGGAGGAACCGACGAAACGGCTGTTGTTCAGGAAATTCTCGATAAGGCGGAAGAATGGGGTTCTGTTCATCTTGTTATGGACGGTGCCGCTTTGATTTCGGGAATTAAAGTTCATTCAAATACAACTATAGAATGTCTTAATTCGGACTGCGGTTTTTATCTTAAAGACAACAGTGAAGCGGAAATTATAAGCAATGCCGATATTTCTTTAAAAGAAATAAAAAACCGCAATATAACCTTGAAGGGCGGAACTTATAATCACAATTGTAACAATCAGTCTATGGAAACTGCAGAGGGCAGAGCACTCCCTGAAGGGCTTATAGGAGTAGAAGCAAATCATGCTATGAGATTCTTTGGAGTAGAGAATTTTAAAATGACTGATGTAACCATATGCGACCAAAAGCGCTATGCACTATTTATGGGAAACTGGGAAAATGTCTATATTGAAAATGTATATTTGAATCTCATAAATTTCAATGACGGAACAAATCAGGACGGACTCCATTTTTATGCTCCAGGAAAAAATCTTGTAATAAAGAATTGCTATGGCCGTTCGGGAGATGATATGGTAGCAATAAATACTGATGAGGGGGACAGAGTTTCTTCAATATCCGATGTTTTAATCGACGGACTTTGTCTTGATAATTCCCATCAGGCTGTAAGGCTTTTGTGCAGGGAAAGAGGCTCGTTATCCAATGTTACAATAAGAAATGTTACAGGCACATACAGAGGATATGGCTTTTATATCAATCCATGGTACAGAGGAAAACAGGTAAGTGAAGATTTTGAAGGAACAAGCGGAAGCTTTAAGAACATTCTTATTGAAAATGTAAGCTTAAAGCAGGCTGATAATCCATATACCTATAACGAAGCATTTGGTTTCTGTCTCGGCGGAACTATAGAAAATATTGTTATGAAAAACATTTCTCTTGAATCATCGGAAGAAGAATTTCGTGCCCTGACAGTCCGTGAAGGACATGGACGGTTAAGCCATAAATACGGATTTGGTATTTCACCCACATATATCAGAAATCTTACGGTTGACGGACTTTATGTTACCGACGGCGGAAAGGGTGAAACACCTAAAAGATGGATTGAGCATGAAGGTGTAACCTGCGTGGAAAATTATTCCCTTAAAAATGTTTATGCGGAAACTTCTGCCGATACCGAAGCTTTTATATACATCGAAAAGGGTTCGGAAATTAAGTCATTTAATACTTCGGATATAAATCTTAACGGATTTGAAAAGATTATGAATTAATGTTATTTATTTTTTGGGGAGAAAGTCGCTTTGACTTTCTCCCTGGTATTTTTATAAAAAATATGGTTAAATGGGAAATAACAGCGATTCAGTTTGCAAAATTGGATTTAATTAAAATAATATTACACTCAAAACAAGAAAAATTTATGGTATAATATCTATAGCGGATGAAGTGAGCTTTAAAGAGAGGGCACACAAAAAATATGACACTATAATAATGACAACTGCTTCCTGTATATCCGACGAAATTGCAGAGATAATTAAAGAATATGTAAAAGAGGGCGGAAAATTAATTTCCAATTTCGATACAGGTCTTTATAATGAACTGTGTGAGAAAAGAGAGAAATCTGTTTTAAGCGAAGTTCAGGGTGTGAAGAACTTTGTTGATATAGTTAAATATCCTGTTGGATGCGGTTATCTTATTCTCAATAATCATGAAATTATTGTTGTGGAAGTATAAGGAAAATTATGAAAGAAATTAAAAAGATTGTCAGGGAAAATGCTGTAAAAATTTTAAATTTATAGGAGGAGACTACTATGGAACAAGGAAAAATTATGGATTTATATTATGATGAAATTTTGAATATAATAAGCGAAATCAGAAAGACCGAAAGAGATAATATATTGAAGATGGCTCGCGTGGTAGCAGATCAGGTTAAGAATGATAAGCTTGTATATGTATTTGGTCCGGGCGGACATTCAAATCTTGCAGCAATGGAAATATTTTTCCGTGCAGGAGGATTATTTCATATTAACGCTATTATTAATCAGGAAACTATGTTAAGTGCAGGTGCGCTTAAATCAATGCAGGTAGAAAGATTACCAGGATACGGAAAAATTATAGTTGAAGATTATAATATAGGAGAAGGAGATTTGTTATGGGTGGTTAATGCTTATGGGATTAACTCGGCTACCATTGATTCTGCTTTGACTGCAAAAGCAAGAGGAGCAAAGGTTATTGGTGTAAGCAGTATCGAGCATGCAACTACTTGTCCTTCTGATCATCCGGCAAGACATCCCTCCAAAAAGAATCTTCACGAAATTGTAGATGTTCATATAGACAGTAAGGTTAAATTGGGAGATGCAGTTCTTAAACTTCCGGGCTTAACTCAGAAAATCGGTGCATTATCCACCTTTGCAAATGCTTATATAATGAATTCAGTAGTAATTGAAGCGGTTAATATGCTTGTAAACGAAGGAATTGAACCACCTATCTGGCAAAGTGGAAATTGCCCCGGTGGTGATGAATGGAATAATCAGTTTTTAGATAAATTCCGTGATAAAGTGCGTTGCTTGTAATATAAATCCAGGTGCTATCGTTGTTTCAGGCAGGTTGCATCACATACCGGTAAAACGGTTTTGGTATAGAAATTGCTTGAAAAATATAAAAATGCTTATAATTTTATTGACATAAAATTTCAATCATAGTATAATAAATGTTAATATTTATTTTGAGGTGACATACAATGAACAGAATTTATAATTTTTCGGCAGGTCCGTCTTCATTACCTTTGGAAGTGCTCGAAAAAGCAGCATCTGAAATGACTTGTTTTAAAAACAGCGGAATGTCTGTTATGGAAATGAGCCACAGATCGAAAGACTATGAAGAAATTATAGGGGAAACAAAAAGCTTGTTTTATGAGCTTATGAATATTCCCGAAGATTACGATGTGTTATTTCTTCAGGGTGGTGCGTCTTTACAGTTTGCAATGATTCCTTTGAACTTGTTTTCAGAAAATAAAAAAGCTGATTATGTTGTAACAGGTCAGTTTGCTAAAAAGGCAATGGAAGAAGGAAGTAAGTTCGGTACTGCAAATGTTGTTGCATCAAGTGCAGACAAAGCATTCTCATACATACCCAAGCTTTCCCGTTCAGACTTTTCAAGCGATGCGGATTTTGTTCATATAACATACAACAATACAATTTTCGGCACAAGATATAACTATGTTCCCGATACAGGAAATGTACCCCTTGTTGCTGATATTTCCTCCTGTATTTTATCACAGGAAATGGATGTTTCAAAATTCGGACTTTTATATGCAGGAGCACAGAAAAACTTAGGTCCTGCCGGTCTTACTGTGGTTATAATGAAAAAAGACCTTATAAAAGAGCCTGTTTCGGTAATACCCACAATGCTTTCATATAAAATCCATGCAGATAACGATTCAATGTATAATACACCTCCTACATACGGCATCTATATGTGCGGTCTTGTTCTTAAATGGATTAAGGAAATGGGCGGTGCTTCAGTACTTGAAAAAATGAATATTGAAAAAGCTAATCTTCTTTACGACTTTATAGATAATTCTTCGCTCTTTAAAGGTGCGGCAGAAAAAGAAGACCGTTCTTTAATGAATGCTACATTTGTTACTCCAAGCGAAGAACTCAATGCTAAATTCATAAAAGAAGCAAAAGAAAACGGTCTTGTTAATCTTAAAGGTCACAGAGTGGTTGGCGGTATGAGAGCAAGCATCTACAATGCAATGCCTTACGAAGGAGTTGCTAAGCTTGTTGAGTTTATGAAGAAATTTGAAATGGAGAATAAGTGATAAAATGTTTAATGTTTTAACTTTAAATAAAATTTCGGAATGCGGTTTAAGTAACCTTAAAGCCGATAAATACAATGTCGGAGACAATGTTTCAAATCCCGATGCTATACTTTTAAGAAGCTTTTCAATGCACGATTATGAAGTGCCGGAATCACTTCTTGCAGTCGGCAGAGCAGGTGCCGGCGTTAACAATATCCCTGTGGAAGATTATGCTAAAAAGGGAATTGCGGTATTCAATACTCCGGGTGCTAACGCAAATGCGGTTAAAGAAATAGTTATAGCTTCTTTATTCCTCGCATCAAGAGATATCATCGGCGGTGTTAAATGGGTTGAAGCTCTTGAGTCTGATGCTATTGCAAAAGATGTCGAAAAAGGTAATAAAGCGTTTGTAGGACCTGAAATTGCAGGAAAAACACTTGGTATTATCGGTCTTGGTGCTATCGGTGTAAAGGTTGCCAATACAGCACTTCATCTCGGTATGCATGTTATAGGCTACGACCCCTTCCTTTCAATAGATGCAGCTTGGGGACTTTCAAGACATGTTGAAAAAGCAGACGATGTATCTGAAATTTATGAAAAATGTGATTATATAACATTACATGTTCCATATAATAAGAATACTGCGGGAATGATAAATGATTCTGTTCTTGCTTCCGCTAAAGACGGTGTTAGAATTTTGAACTTCTCCCGCGCGGAACTGGTAGATACAGAAGCGATAAAAAAATATATCGATAACGGCAAAGTTGCAAAATATATCTGCGACTTCCCGAATAACGATTTGAAAACATATAACAATGTTATAACAATTCCTCACCTCGGTGCTTCAACTCCCGAGTCAGAAGATAACTGTGCTGTAATGGCTGCAAAAGAAATAGCAGATTATCTTGAAAACGGAAACATTACAAATTCTGTTAACTTCCCGAATGTTTCAGCACCCAGAACAACAGAACACAGAATTGCAATAATTCACGACAATATCCCCAATATGTTAAGTAACATATCAAAGGCTGTTGCGGAAGCACATATCAACATTGAGAATATGTTAAACAGTGCAAAAGGTGAAAATGCATATACTCTTATCGATGTTAACAATGAAATAACAGAAGATATAGTTTCAAAGATTGCCTCAATCGAAGGAATAAGAAGAGTAAGAATAATATGAATAAAGAGATAGAGAGAAAATTTCTCGTCTGTCGTTTTGATAAGACCCTTGCTTATGACAAAATTGAAATTAAGCAAGGGTATGTCTTTTCAGAAGAGGGGAAAGTAGTTCGTATACGAACATATAACGACAAAGGCTATATTACCGTTAAATACAGAATAAGCAAATTAACGCGGGATGAGTATGAATATGAAATACCAAAAACGGATGCGGAAAAAATGCTTGATGATTTGTGCGGTAATGAAATTTTATCAAAAACAAGATATTTAGTGATGTATAAGGGGAAAAAGTGGGAAATAGATGAATTTCACGGAAAAAGAGAGGGACTTATACTTGCAGAGATAGAGCTTTCTTGCGAAACCGAGGAGTTTGAGATTCCCGAATTTATTTCAAAGGAAGTTACATCTGATCCCAATTATTCAAATCACAATATCGCGAAAGGAATGGGGAAAATATGAAAAAAATATTATTGGCTTTATTTGTGCTTGTTTTCATTCTGGGCGGATGCTCACAGAAAAATGAGGTAACTCCAAAGGTTGAGGAGCCTGAAATTGTTGAAGAAGTAAATAAAGAAATAAAAGAATCGGATTACCGTCCCATTGCGATTATGATAGATAACGACGAAGAAGCATCACGCCCTCACGCAGGACTTGAAGATGCGTATCTCCTTTACGAAATGTATGTTGAGGGAAGCGCAACAAGAATACTTGCTCTCTATAAAGATACGAATACCGAAAAAATCGGTCCTGTTCGTTCTTCCAGACATTATTTCCTTGACTATGCTCTTGAGCACGATGCAGTTTATGTTCATTTCGGCTGGAGTCCTCAGGCGCAGAATGATATTTCTGCTTTAGGTGTTAATAATATTAACGGAGTTCTCGGAAGCGACGGAAATATTTTCTGGCGCGAAAGAAAATTCAAAGGCGATTATCACAGTGCGTATACAAGTATAGAAAAAATAAGAGAATATGCAGAGAATAATAAAAAATACAGACTCACTACCGATAAATCAAGCTTAAGAAGAATGGAAAAAGATTTGGATGCAGAAGGCGATGCTTTAACTGAACTTGTTTTGCCATATGCAGGATTCTATACAGTTAAATACACATATAATCCCGAGGACAATACTTACCAGAGATTTCTTAATAACAAAGGGCATATAACACAGAGCGGAGTTCATCTTTCAGCTAAAAATCTTATAGTTCAGATTGCTTCCAACTATAATATTTCAGGCGACGATAAAGGAAGACAGAATCTGCAGACTGTAGGAAGCGGAAACGGATATTATATAACCTCCGGTAAGGTAAGAAAAATAACATGGGAGAAAACATCAAGAACAGGGAAAACTATTTATAAATACGAAAACGGAGAAGAGGTTATATTAAATCCCGGACAAACCTGGATACAGATTGTACCTCCCTCAATGAATTTAGGAATTGGTAATAATGAGTAAAATAAGGTTTTTATTGTCTGTATGGGCATGTAAAGCAGTAATATTTATAAGTAAATTTACATCTAAAAGCGGCTCATCCGCACCCGGACAAATTGCACTTAAAATTTGTCCCGATGCACTTAAAATAGCTGCGGCACAGGTGAAAGAGAAAATTATTGTAACATGCGGTACAAACGGAAAAACAACTACAAATAATCTTATAAATAATGTATTAAAGGTAAAATATAAAACAGTTTGCAATACTGTTGGTGCAAATATGACTCCGGGTATTGCTACTGCATTTCTTGAAAAGACTTCTCTTTTCGGAAAGCTTGATTGCGACTATGCTGTTTTAGAAGTTGATGAAGCATACTCGGTAAAAGTTTTTGACCATTTCAAACCGGATGTAATTCACATAACAAACCTGTTAAGAGATCAGCTCGACAGATACGGAGAAATAGACGGTACCGAGAAATATCTTATTGACGCAATCAATAAATCCGGTGGAGCATCTTTGGTTATAAATGCAGATGACCCGATTTGTTACGGCATATCTTTAAAAACAGGTGCAAAAACCACAACCTATTCAATAGATGAAAATGTTGGTTTTGACCTTACCGATACTAAAGACGGACGGTATTGTAAGAAATGCGGAAAAGAGCTTTCTTATAATTACTATCATTACAGTCAGCTTGGAGACTATTATTGCAGCTGCGGTTTTAAGCGTCCTGATGCAGATTACAGGGCAACAGCGCTTTTATATAAAACATCAATACAATTTGATATTAACGGCAATTATACAGTTTCTGCCGATTACAGAGGCTTTTATAATATTTATAATATGCTTTCCTGCTATGCGGTTTTAGATAGCATAGGAATTGATATGTCGGATTATAATGAACTTTTAAAATCATTCAGACCGCAGTTCGGAAGAATGGAAAAATTCAGTCTTAATAAACCGGCTATATTAAACCTTGCAAAAAATCCTGCAGGCTTTAATCAGGCTGTTCAGGCGGTTGTGAGTGATGATAACATAAAGGATATTATCATTGCGTTAAACGATAATCCATCAGACGGAATAGATGTTTCATGGCTTTGGGATGTGGATTTTGAAAAATTTGCCGATGAAAAAGTAAATACAATAGCAGTTACAGGTATAAGAAAAGACGAACTTAATGTAAGGCTTAAATATGCAGATATAAATAAAAAAATCACTGTATACGAGAGCCTTGAAGAAGCGGTTACAGATATACTTGAAGAAAACGGCGAAGAATTATATTTACTTGTGAATTATACTGTTATATTTGAAGCTGATAAGCTTATGAGAAAACTGGAGAAGAAATATAATGGAAATTAAAATAGCTCATTTATACCCCGAATTGCTAAATTTATACGGCGATAGGGGAAACATAGCGTCTTTGAAAAAAAGATGTGAATGGCGCGGTATTAAAGCCGATATAACTCTATATGGAATAAATGATGAAATTGATTTCAAAGACAAAGATATTGTTTTAATAGGCGGCGGCGCAGAAAAAGAGCAGCTTCTTTCTCTGGATGCGCTTATGAAATTAAAAGACTCAGTTTCGGAGTATATTGAAACTAACGGTGTTTTTCTTGCGCTTTCAAGCGGATATCATATTCTCGGAAAAAGCTTTGAAGCAAATGGGAAAAAAATCGACGGACTTGCCTTGCTCGACTTTTATACAATAAACGGAAGCAAAAGAATGATTTCAAATGTTGTTTTAGATACTTGTTACGGAAAAGTGCCCGGTTTTGAAAATCACATTTCAAAAACTTATACAGGGTCATTAAAACCGTTTGGAAAGGTTATATGCGGATTCGGCAATAACGGAGAGGATGAAACAGAGGGTGTAATTTATAAAAATCTTATCGCATCCAATCTTCACGGACCTCTTTTGCCTAAAAATCCGGTTGTTGCCGATGTTTTGATAAAGAATGCACTCGAGCGCAAATATAATAAAGAAATTGCACTAAAGCCGCTTAATGACGACGCAGAAATGGTTGCGCACGGTTATATAGTAAGCAAATATACGAAAGGTTAAATAAATGTATTTTTCAGAGATTTTAGGTCATAAAGGAATAATTGAAAATTTAATTAATCTTGTTAATAACGATAAAGCAGGACATGCCTATATTTTTTCCGGACCTAAAGGTGTAGGAAAAATGAAAACAGCGGCGGCATTTGCTGCAGGGTTGTTGTGTGAAAATTTTAAAAATGATTGCTGCGGAGAATGCAAAAGCTGTCATTTAACTTTTGGAAATGCACATCCCGATCTTAAAATTGTAGATTATTCCATAGATTCTGACGGTAAGCAAAAGGCTTCTATTTCTGTAGATGCAATAAGAGAATTTAAAACCGATGTTTATCTTAAACCGTTTTATTCAAAGCGAAAAATATATATTCTTGACAATGCAGACAAGCTTACTGTTGAAGCGCAAAATGCACTTCTTAAAATTTTTGAAGAACCGCCGTCATATACAACGGTTATACTTATATGCAATAATCTTTCGAAGATGCTTTCAACGATAATTTCAAGAGCTGTTTTAATAAAATTTTCTTCCTTAAAACCCGAAGAACTTGAAATTTATCTTAATAAGTATTATAATAATACAGATAACAAGAAAATTTATTCGCGAATTGCTAACGGAAGTATATCCGAAATGATTAAAAATATAGAAGATGAAAACAGTCTTGAATTCAGAAATTCAGTTATAAATAGTATTATAACTTTCTTTACCAGTCCTGTTAATACTTCTTTTAATCATTTGCTTAAAATATTTATGAAGAATAAAGAAAAGAAAAACGAGATTATTGATTTGATTTCGGTATTCGTTATGGATTGTCTGTTTTTTAAAACCGGACTGATTAATCATATGGTTAATTCAGATAAAATCGAGGATGTTAAAAAAATTACCCGGGAATTGTCCGTGAAAGAAATCGGCAATATTGAGAATATTTTAATTTCTCTTAATAAAAATTTAAGTGCAAACGGAAATTACAAGCTTACAGTTATAGATTCGCTTTTGAAAATACAGGAGGAAATATATGGTTGAAGTTATCGGAGTGAGATTTAAAAAGAACGGAAAGGGTTATTATTTCAGCCCGTCCGGAATGAAAATAAATGAAGGTACAAAAGTTGTTGTTGAAACCGCCAGAGGTGTTGAACTCGGTAGTGTTGCAATGGCAAATAAAGAAATAGAAGAAAAAAGTGTTGTAGGGTCATTGAAGCCTGTTATAAGAATTGCAACTCAAAAAGACGAGGCGCAATATGAAGAAAACCTCGTAAAAGCCAAGGATGCTTTAAAAGAATGTGAAAAACTGGTTGCCAAGCATAAGCTTGAAATGACACTGGTTGATGCCGAATATACTTTCGACAGAGGAAAAGTTCTTTTCTATTTTATAGCAGACGGACGAATAGATTTCAGAGAACTTGTTAAAGACCTTGCTGCTGTGTTTAAAACAAGAATAGAATTAAGACAAATCGGTGTTCGTGACGAAGCTAAAATGCTCAAGGGGATAGGTGTTTGCGGCAGACCTTTCTGCTGTGCAACTTTCCTTGATGATTTTCAGCCGGTATCTATCAAAATGGCTAAAGACCAGAATTTATCTCTTAACTCTGCTAAAAATTCGGGCGGATGCGGAAGACTTATGTGCTGCCTTAATTTTGAACAGCAGACTTATGAAGAACTCTGGAAAGTTACTCCAAAGCCAAAATCTGTTGTAAAAACACCTGCCGGAACAGGTACTGTTCTTGATGTTGCTCTCTTAAAAGGAACATTAAGAGTTATTTTAGACAATACAAATGCAGTTCAGGTATTCAATGTAAATGATATTAAAGTTATAAAAAATATGGATGATGAAATTTCCGAGGAAGAAATGAAGGAACTTAAAAAATTAGAAGATTAAAATTAGTTCTTGAAATTATAACCTATATATGTTATAATTTACAGAGATTAAGGAGGTGCTAATCATGGCTTATAAAATTCAGGATACTTGTATCAGCTGCGGCGCTTGTGAAGCAGCATGCCCCAATGAATGTATTTCTATGGGTGCTGAACACTACGAAATCGATGCAGATACTTGCATAGATTGCGGTTCTTGTGCTTCTGTATGTCCCGTTGAGGCTCCCGTTGCAGAATAATATGTTCTTTTTAGAGGGACTGTTTTTGCAGACATAAATTGTCTTGGCAGAACAGTCCCTTTGAATATGAGGAAATATGATTAAAAATAATGAAAAAATTGACGAATTAAATATAAATAATTTAAAGATTATCCAGTCGGATGACGATTTTAAATATGGCACAGATGCAGTTCTGCTTTCAAAGTTTGCATCCGTATGTAATAAAGCAAGACTACTTGACTTGTGTACGGGAAGCGGTATTATACCCATTCTTCTTTCAGCCTTTTCAAATGCCTCTCATATAACAGGCGTTGAATATTTTGAGCATATTGCTGACAGGGCGCAAAGAAGTGTAAAGCTTAATTCTTTGCAAGAAAAAATTGATATTAAGTGTATGGATATAAAAAATATCCCCGAAGTTTTTGAAAGGGACAGCTTTGACCATGTTACCGTCAACCCACCGTATAAAATAGAAAATACCGGTGCGGTTAATATTAACGATTATAAAAAAGCGGCAAGGCATGAAGTATTGTGTAATCTTGATGATGTTGTGAGGGTAGCAGGATATTCATTAAAGTATGGCGGTAAGCTTACTATGGTTCACCGTGCAGAAAGGCTTGCAGATATTATTTCAGCTTTCAGAAAGTATAATATCGAGCCAAAAAGAGTATCGCTTGTTATGCATAGTCTGAATCTTGCGCCTAAGCTTATACTAATCGAAGGAAAAAAGGGAGCAAAAAGCGGACTTGTGTTTGAGCTGCCTGTTTTTGCGGAAGGTGGAATTTAAGTGAGCGGAAAACTTTACATTTGCTCAACTCCCATAGGAAATATGTCTGATATCACATTAAGAGCGCTTGAAGTTTTAAACAGTGTTGATTTAATAGCAGCGGAAGATACCAGGCATACTATGAAGCTTCTTAACAGATTTGATATTAAAAAACCTGTTACCAGTTATTATGAACATAATAAAGTATTTAAAGGCGAGAAACTGATTTCAGACCTTTTAAGCGGTAAGGATATTGCTCTTGTTTCGGATGCAGGAACACCTCTTATTTCCGATCCCGGAGATTTTCTTTTAAGGGATTGTATTGCGAACAATATAGAGGTTATAAGTGTTCCGGGCGCCTGTGCAGGAATTTGCGCACTTACTTCGTCGGGGATAAGCAGTAAAAGGTTTTATTTTTACGGCTTTCTTTCCGCTAAGAAAAATGATAAGAAATCCGAGCTTGAGGGCTTAAAGAACTTTACCGAAACTATAGTATTTTATGAAGCACCGCATAAGATAAAGTCAACTTTAGATGCTATGTATGAGGTGCTTGGAGAAAGATACATAACCATACACCGTGAAATGACAAAAAAATTCGAAGAAATATTAAGAATGAATATTTCTGAAGCTATAAACCACTTTAAAGAGAATGAGCCGAAAGGCGAGTTTGTTATAGTAGTTGAGGGTGCAAAAGAAACTTCGGTGGAAAGTCCTCTTAATGATATGACTGTAAAAGAGCATGTAGATCATTATATCAATGCGGGAATGGATAAAAAAGAGGCTATAAAAAAATGTGCAGAAGAAAGAAATATTCCCAAACGTGATGTGTACAATACATACGAAAAAGAACAACAGTAATAAATTTCTGATTCAATTATAATGCGAATGGGGAAAGAAGGGGAATGACAATGGAAATACAATGGAAATTGTTGAATATAATAACCTGCGGCCCGGTGGCGGCATCCTACTGGAACTGTGCGGCACT
>JAZOOC010000264.1:0-2356 GCA_045654825.1 Clostridia bacterium
CAAATATTGCATCTCCGCCATCATTATAAATCGGTTCATATAACGATACAGGCTCTTGTATTGCATCGAGTGCAAAAACCACTTCTTCTTTTGGTAAGTCAAGAGTTTTAGCTATTTCTTCCACAGAAGGCTCTTTTGAATTCTCACTAACAAGCTGTTCTTTTGCATTCAATGCTCTGTATGCTATATCTTTAAGGCTGCGGCTTACCCTTATTGAATTATTATCTCTTAAATATCTTCTTACTTCTCCTATAATCATTGGTACTGCATAGGTACTGAACTGAACATTCTGGGAAATATCGAAATTATCTATTGCTTTTATAAGTCCTATACATCCGACTTGAAACAAATCGTCCATATATTCCCCTCTTGAAGAAAATTTCTGTATAACGCTCAATACAAGCCGAAGATTACCCTGCACAAATTCTTCTCTTGCATATAAATCTCCTTCTTTTATTCTTGCCATCAATTCTTTCTTTTCACTGCGTTTTAAATTGGGAAGCTGTGCCGTATTAACTCCGCAGATTTCAACCTTGTTAAGCAATTAAAAACCTCCCTTAAAATACTATACTAAGAGTATTTCCACAGGGAGGTTTATTATACTTTTTTAAGTTTCCTTTTGATTGATTTTATAAGACAAATTATTAGTATTCCCGACAGAATTCCCGCACTGTCTATAAGAACATCACGAAGCTCGCAGCTTCTTCCGGGAACAAAATACTGATGTATTTCATCTGACGCAGCATATATAACACAGATAATAACAGGAACAAAAAATTTATACTTGGCTTTTATATTATATCTTGAAAACAAAAGGTACATACTCATTCCAAAAATTGCGTATATTCCGAAATGTGCCATTTTTCTTGCAATACCATTGAGAATCTGTGAAATTTCAAAAATTTCATCAGTCGAATATGATGCCGTTTTCAGAATTGGTTCTATAATTCTATACACAACGCCACGGCTCATGGGTCCCGATACATCTGCCGGCTGTGAGGATAAGAGAAAAATAGTTACAGCAATCGTTATATTAATAAGTATCAAAAATGCCCTTATTAATCTTTCTTTATTTACCGTTATATTCGGGTACAAGCTTTCGCATCCCTTCTTTAACAACCGTAGTATCTTCGCTGTCTGCTATGGAAAGAAGATTTTTGATATCTTCTTTAAGACTGTTATAATCAAATTTACCCGGCAATGCAACAAATATCTTATCGTGAAGTGTTGCGGTAAGACCTTCTTCGCTCATCAGAAGTTCTTCATACAGTTTTTCTCCGGGTCTTAAGCCTGTAATTTCAATTTCGATATCTTTACCTACTTTATATCCTGACTGCTCAATAAGATTAACGGCAAGGTCGTATATACGCACAGGCTGCCCCATATCAAGCACGAAAATTTCACCGCCTTTAGCATAACCACCCGCTTCAAGAACAAGCTGTGCCGCTTCAGGAATTGTCATAAAATATCTTGTTATTTCTTTATGAGTTAAGGTTACCGGACCGCCTCTTTCAATCTGTTTTTTAAACAGTGGTATAACCGAACCGTTTGAACCTAAAACATTACCAAATCGAACTGCTACAAATTCAGTTTTGCTTACTGTGTTTATTGACTGAACTATCATTTCACAAATTCTTTTAGACGCACCCATGATATTCGTAGGATTTACCGCCTTATCAGTTGAAATAAGCACAAATCGTTTAACATTATATTTATCTGCATATTCGCAAACATTCATTGTTCCGCAAACATTATTCTTTATTGTTTCGCCCGGACTTTTTTCCATAAGCGGAACATGCTTATGAGCTGCCGCATGAAAGACAATTTCCGGATTATATTCAGAAAACACATTTTCAAGACGGACTCTGTCTCTTACACTTCCGATAAGCACTTCAAGACAAAGGTCGGGATAATCCGCTCTTAATTCATTCTGTATATCGTATGCGTTATTCTCATATATATCAAATATAATAAGAAGTTTAGGCTTTCTTTTTGCTATTTGTCTGCAAAGCTCGGAGCCGATTGAACCACCGCCTCCGGTTACCATAACAACTTTATCTTTTATATATAAATCTATCTTATCCTGCGAAAGCTTAATTACATCTCTTGCAAGTAAATCTTCGGGCTGTACATCTCTCATTTTCGTTTTATAACCCGGAGAGGATAATGCACTTATGGAATCCTGCATTATTTTTATTTTACAACCGGTACGGTTACAAATATCAAGAATTGACTTTTTATTATCACCGGCAATTGACGGTATTGCTATAAGAATTTCTTTAACATTATATTCTTTACAGATATCGGGTATGTCATATCTGTCTCCCAATATATTGGTACCTGCTATAACTCTGCC
>JAZOOC010000265.1:0-9294 GCA_045654825.1 Clostridia bacterium
AACACCAATAGGAAGCGCGGAAACTCCTTTCAGTGGTAATTTCAACGGTCAGAATTTCAGCATCAATATCAATATTGAAAGCGAAGGAAATCATATCGGATTATTTGCAAAAACCTTATATGCAAATATATATGATCTTAACGTAAAAGGTTCTGTAAAAGCAGGAAGCAGATCAGGTGCTGTTATCGGTGAAGCGGTTGATACTAATATCTCCAATGTAACCTCATCGGCAGATGTTATAGTTGCAGACCAGGAGGCAGAATATGTTGGAGGTATTATTGGCTTGGTTTCAACTGCCAATACTTCTGCAACCAATCCTAAAGTAAATAGTGCTATATCCGGTTTGATTAATAACGGAAGTGTTACTTCTGCCGGAGATTATGTAGGCGGTGTTATTGGATATTATAACAACTACTACGGAAAAATATCAAATCTTGTTAATAACGGTGATGTTTCTGGTCATAACTCTGTAGGCGGTGTAATCGGACAGATTAAACAAAATAATGGTAACATAACCTTATTATCAAACACCGGTAATGTAACTTCAACCTATGTTTCAGGCGGTGTTATTGGTTATACACAGACAATGCGTTCATTTGAATCTGTATATAACAACGGAAATGTTACATCCAATGATAATTCAATAGCCGGTGGTATAATCGGTATGTTTGATAATTCCGGCTCTACAGTATGCGGAATAAAGAATTCATATAATACAGGTAAAATTTCTGCAAAAGACAGTGCAGGTATTATAGGTGGATTTAAGACTGAAGGTCAGGTTGTAAGGCTTACAGGTGTATATAATATTGGTGATGCTATATATCCGATTACATCTGCAAATCAGTTGACAGAGGACAGTGCAAATATCTATTATCTTGACGGAAATGGCAAAGATGACGGTATTGATTATACAACACCTTTAAATCTTGCTGCTATGAAGGCACAGACAATTGAAGGCTTTACAAATAACACAAGCGGTTATGCGTTCCCCGACATAACTGTAAATCCCCAGAAAGATGCAACAATCGACTTCTGGACTGTTACAGTTGAAGCTCCCGTAAACGGAACTATCTCACCTTCCGGAATCGTTTATGTTAAGAAGGGCAATAGTAAAACATTTAAGTTTGCAGGCAATGACGGATATACAGTTGATACTGTAACATTTAACGGAGAAGCTGTAACAGCAGCTGAAAGTGTTACATTGAATATTACTTCTGACAGTACATTATCCGCAACATTCAGAGCAATTCCTATGTCAATTATATCAACAGTTGGTTATAACAGTCTGATAGACCGCAGCAGTGCAGAAGAGCTTGGCTGGATAGATAATTCATACACACAGACTAAGGGTGGTCTTGTATTTGTTAAGCTATCAAAAACACCTTCCGTTGAAACTGAATGCGGTATAGTAATTTCCGAAACTGTTGGTACACCGGAAAAAGATGCTGAAAATTGCACTGTAATTCCTTCAGAAGAAATTTCTAAAAATTATGGTGTATTACTTCTCGGAAATAAAACAACTAAATACTATGTGAGAGCATACATAACAGAAAATGGTGAAACAGTATACGGAGAAACAACTGTAATAGATGTTATAATGTTCAAATAATTAATCAAAAAGGGTGCGGCTTATGCCGCACCCGCACACGCAGAATTGAGGAAACAAAATGAAAATACTTGTAACTCTGCCTGAGAATACTTATAAAAAGAAGACATTCTTTACAGAACGCTCAAAAAGAAGAATTGAAGAACTTGGAGAAATCATATATAACCCTTATGAAAGAGAGCTTACACCCGATGAGCTTGCAGAAATGATTAAGGGAATTGATATACTTATAACCGGCTGGCAAACGCCTATGGTAACAGAAACGGTGTTAAAAAATGCAGATTCTTTAAAGATGATTGCTCATACAGGAGGTACTGTTGCACCGAATGTATGTGAGGAAGTATTTAATCGCAAAATAATAGTTTTGAGCGGGAATATACTTTTTGCAGAATCTGTTGCAGAAAGCTGTATTTGCTATATTATGGCAGTATTAAGAGATGTTGTAAAGCACAGCGAAACAATGAGACTGGGCGGTTGGAAGGATTCCGATTATTATAACGAAGGAATAATGGATAAAACAGTTGGCATTGTCGGGTTTGGAATGATTGCCAAATTTTTAGTTAAAATGCTTCAGCCGTTTCATTGTAAAATCAAAATATTTTCAAGATATTTAACTGATGAAGAAGCGGAAAAGTATAATGCCAAAAAAGCTACATTAAACGAGATTTTTGAAAGCTGTGATGTTATATCTATTCATGCATCCGGCGGTGAAAAAAATTATCATCTTGTTGGCGAAGAGCAAATAAAAAAGATGAAAGACGGAGCATTGATTGTTAATACTGCAAGAGGTCCGATAATTGATGAAGAAGCACTTATTAAAGAGCTTGAAACCTTAAGAATAAGAGCTGCTTTAGATGTTTATAAAAAGGAACCGCCGGAAAAAAATTCAAAACTGAGGTTTTTGCCTAATGTTTTAACTATGCCACATATGGGCGGACCGACAATCGACAGAAGAGAGTATGTTACATTAGCTCTTGCTGATGATATAGAAGATTTTTTAAACGGAAAAAAAGAAGGCTTTTATTGTGAAATTACACCTTCTTATGCAAAAAATATGTCAAGTAAATAAAAGAAAGAAGGAATATTGTGCTTAAAATAGGTTGTGTAAGTCTGGATGTATCTCATCCGCTGGGGTTTGCAACAAATATGAAAAACGGTTGCATGGATATGAAATATGAATACGTATGGGATAAAGGCTTCAGAGAAAAAGAAGAAGCCGAATGGTTTACAAAGAAATTTAATCTGGTAGCAAATGTTGAAGAAATATCTGAAATGGTTGATGGTGTTGATATTGGTTTTATCCATTCATGTAACTGGGAAAAACATCTTGATCAGGCTCTTCCGTTTATTGAAAAAGGTAAACCGGTATTCATAGATAAACCGGTTGTCGGAAGTGTTTCAGATATAAAACGTTTAAAAGAACTTGTTGCCGGTGGAGCCAAAATCATTGGTTCATCATCAGCAAGATATGCCGACGAAATTAAAGAATATCTTGCTAAACCGGTTGAAGAAAGGGGAGAGATACTCTCAATCTTCGGTACCTGTGGTGTAGATGAATTCAATTATGGAATACATATTGTTGAGATATTCTCTGAGCTTGCAGGTTCAAAAGCGGTAGGTTGTAAATTTGTTGGAACGGGCAAAGAAACTGACGGCAAAAAAAGCGAAATCTATTCTATTAAATACGAAAATGGAATAAGAGCTACATATCATTCAGTTATCGGTGCATGGCATCCGTTTCATATCACTTTAATGACAACCAAAGGTACAGTAAGCTTTGTAATTAACAGTGGCAAGATATATATGAGTCTTTTAAAAGAAATATATAATGAAACTGTAAGAGGGGAAAGCCGTATCACCGATATCGATACCCTGATAAATTGTACCGAAATTATGCTTTGCGGAAAAAAATCAAAAGAATCCGGAAATAATTCGGAAATCTGCATTAATGATTTATGTGAGGATGACAAATTTGACGGATACCGTTTCGAAAAGGAATACGGAGACAAAGCTACAACAATGTATAAAGACTGATAGGAGAATAAAATGAATAAAATTACATTATGGATTGGTAAAAACTTCAGAGAGAGTATATTTTCCGATAAATATTTTGAAAGATTAAGAAAAAGCGGAGACTTGCATATCTACGATAAAGATGATTTTTCAGATATGGAATATGCAATAAATTTTGTTAAAGATTCCGAAGTTATAATAACTTCTTGGGGATCTCCTGCAATATCAAAAGAAGTTATTGATGTGTGTCCTGACTTAAAAGCTGTTGTTCATGCTGCCGGAAGTGCTAAGCCGGTTATTACAGATGCTTTTATTGAAAATAAAATAAGAATAACTAACTCTGCAGTTGCTATTGGCGAGGGTGTTGCCGAGACTGCTTTAGGGTTTGCGATTTCAGCGTGCAAAGGCTTTTATCAATTAAATGATGATACTTCAAATAAGCTTTGGAGAGAAAACATTAAAACTACAGTTAAAGACTTTTATGATATTAATGTAGGAATTATAAGCGGAGGATTTGTTGGAAAGCACATGGTAAAACTTCTTAAAAATTTCCATGTTGATATACTTATGTATGATCCTATTCTTACCAAAGAAGAAATAGAAGAAATCGGTGCCAAAAAGGTTGAACTCGACGAACTTATGAGGGAAAGTGATGTTGTATCAGTTCACGCACCGTCAATTCCCGCAACTGATAATATGCTTAATAAAGATAATCTTTCATTATTGAAAGACGGGGCTGTTTTAATCAACACATCAAGAGGTTCTGTTATAAACGAAGCTGACTTAATCGAGGAATTAAAGAAAAACAGAATATTTGCGTGTCTTGATGTAACAAATCCTGAACCGCCTACCGAAGATAATGAATTAAGATTTATGAAAAATGTTGTTTTAACACCGCATATTGCAGGTACTGCAACAAATGGTCTTAAACGAATTGCACTGCATGTGTGTGAGGAAATTGAAAGACTTAATAACAATGAAAAAATGAGAACGGAAATAGACCTTTCTCAACTTTCAAAGCTGGCATAAATATAAAAAAGGAGAGATACATAATGAAAAAAATTATTTGTATGGTTCTGGCAGTTGTTTTAAGCATAGGTGTTTTAAGCGGTTGTAAAAAAGAAGAACAGATTAATACTCCTTATGAATACGAAGGTGTCAATTTAGGTAACACAGGCGGACTTTCCTTGCCGCTTGATGATAGCTATACTGAAATCAAAGTTCTTGTTCCCACAACTGTAAGCGATTTGAACGACAAGTTTATTATAGGTGAACTAAGAAAAATAACAGGACTTAATGTGCAGATACAAACAGCTACTGCAGCTTCAATAACAGAAAAATTAAAGACTCTTATCGCTTCAAAAACTCTTATGCCGGATATAGCAATCTATTCTGGAATAACATCTTCTATGAATGCAGACCTTGCTTTGCAGGGGGCATTTGAGCCGGTTAATACCCATCTTGATGAGTTGCCTAATTTGAAGGAATATTATTATGATAATCCGGAAAAATACGGTTACGCAGGTATAACGGATTATTATTCTATATCTGACGGCAATCTCTATATTTTCCCTTATTATAATAATTCAAGAAATGTTAATCACGGTATGATGTATCGTAAGGATATTTTCGATAAGCATAATATTTCAACCTGGAACAGTACTGAGGAATTTTATGATGTATTAAAGCAACTTAAAGAATTATATCCTAACTCAATTCCTTTTGTAACAAAAAATGGTATTAAAATACTTGAAGATTTAGGTGCAAGCTGGGGACTTAATAAGTTTGGTATGTTTTATGATGAAGATACTGAAAAATGGTCGTTTTCACCTACTGACGATAAGTTCTATGATATGCTTTGCTTTGTTAAAAAGCTGTATGATGAAAAATTACTGGACAGCGAATTTTTAACAAGAACACAGGCGGACTGGACTAGTCTTATGACAGCTGAAAATAAAGCGTTTGTAACATGGGATTGGATAGACAGAATGAATATGTTTAAGGAACAGACAGCTGAAACCGTTCCTGATTATAATTTAAGATATGCTTATCCTGTAGGTCCTACAGGAAAGGTTATAACGATTTCTCCTCTTATGGGCGGTGCAAATGTTGCTAAAAATGATCATTCTGTGCTTTCACTTAAACTTCTTGATTATTTAATCAGTGAGTCAGGTGCACAGCTTATGAGTCTCGGTATTGAAGGAAAAACCTTTGAGTTTGCCGAAGACGGAACTGTTAAATATTTAGGATTTGAGGAGCAGGAAGAAACTCCTGCATATTCAAACCTTGAAGAAAAATACGGTATGTTTGCTCAGGTTATAACTCCTCGATACGACAGAAGAAGCGCTTATTATGCACTTACTGAGTATACACAGGAAGCGCAGGATATTATGTATGAGAAAAAAGGCGGCGGATTCCTTCCTCTTGACCCTATTTTCTCATTAACAGATGAAGAAAATGAAGTATATAATAAATATATAACAGAGCTTGACACTAAGGCGAGAGAATTCGCAACTAAATTTATATTAAACGATATTGAGCCTGAAAAAGCTTGGAATGAGTGGCTTGCTCAAGCCGAAAAAATGGGCTATAAGGAAATTGAAAAAGTATATAACCAGGCTCAGAAAAGATACGACTCCAAATAAGTAAAATTAATGGGCTGATATTTTCAGCCCATTAATAAATTTAAGGTGCAATATGAAGATTTTAAAAACTAATTCAAATTTTATAAGAGAGCCTCTTAAAGCCCCTTTCGGTTTCAAAGGCGGTTACTTAAATGAATTATGGCAGGTTGTAAGTAAAATAGAAACTGCTGAAGAATATGGGATAGGTCTTGGTGTTCAGAGTGTTTTGTGGTCGGATGCCAATGTGTTTTCAAAAGTTTCACAGTCGTGTGGAAATTCATATATGTATGCCATGACGGATTTTGCATTAAAACTTCTTGAAAATACAGAATTTTCAAATCCGTTTGATGCTCTTGATGAAATAAAGGACAAAGTATACGAGTATGGTAAAAAAATTACCAATAATGATAATTTAAGAAAAACATTCGCTTTGAACAGTTTGGTCAGTGTGGATAATGCTTTGTGGCAATTATACTCAAAGGAAAACAAAGAAAAGGATTTTGTAAAACTTATTCCCGAAGAATTGAAATCGGCATTAAAGGGTAGAGAAGCACAATTATGTAATATTCCCCTTGTAAGTTATAATATGCCCGTTTGCGATGTAATAAAGCTTGTAGAAGAAGGATATTTTCTTTTGAAAATAAAAATAGGCTCTGATCCTGATAAAGACGGTTCGTATGAAAAAATGCTTGAATGGGATAAAAACAGATTGTTCGAAATACATAATGCTGTAAAGGATATCAGAACTGAATATACAGAAAGCGGCTATATTCCGTATTATCTTGATGCGAACGGCAGATATGATTCAAAAGACAGGTTGAAAAGCTTTCTTGATTATGCCGAAAAAATCGGTGCGCTTGAAAGAATTATAATCCTCGAAGAGCCTTTTTCGGAAGAATATAAGGTCGACGTTTCCGATTTGCCTGTTCGTGTTGCTGCGGATGAGTCTGCTCATTCAAAAGAAGATGCACTTGAAAGAATTGCTCTTGGTTATACTGCGATAGCGCTGAAACCGATTGCTAAAACATTAAGTGAATCTCTCATTATTGCGAATGAAGCTTATAAAAGAGGTATTCCATGCTTTGTTGCAGATTTGACTGTCAATCCTTTTATGGTTGACATAAATAAAAATGTTGCAGCAAGAATATCAAAGATTCCCGGAATGAAAATAGGTATTTTAGAGTCTAACGGGCCGCAAAATTATACTAACTGGGAAAAGATGAAAAGTTATCATCCAATGTATAGTAAAGTTGATTTTATTGAGCCGGAAAGAGGAATCTTTAATCTGAAAGATGAATTTTATAATATAAGCGGCGGTATATTTGAAAATATACCATATTACGAAAGCATAGTATAAATGAGGTAAATATGAATAATAAAATTGGTTTTGGTATTGTTGGTTGCGGCGTTATATCAAAATGGCATGCTGAATCAATAATAAAAGATGGTCGTGCAGAGCTTGTAGCCGTTACTGATAAATTTGTTCCTGCAGGAGAAAAATTTGCGGAAGTATATAATTGTAATTTTTACGAAAATTATGAAGAGATGCTTAATTGCAAAGAAATAAGTGTTATCAATATTTGTACACCAAGCGGACTTCATGCGCCTTTGGCAATACAAGCTGCTAAACACAAAAAACATATTGTAATAGAAAAACCGTTATGTATAACTTATGAACAGCTTAATGAATTAACCGGTATTTGCGAAGAGAACGGTGTCAAAGTATGTGTGATTTCCCAGTTAAGATTCACGCCTGCTATACAATTTGTGAAGAAAGCGATATCTGATGGTGCTTTGGGAGATATTCTGATAGGTGATATATATATGAAGTATTATCGTTCTTCGGAGTATTTTTCTTCGAGTAACTGGAGAGGTACATGGGTTATGGATGGCGGCGGTGCTTTGATGAATCAGGGAATACACGGTATAGATATGTTATCCTATCTTGTCGGACCTGTAAAAAGTGTATATGGGAACATCAAAACACTTTTGCATAATATAGAAGTTGAAGATACAGCCAATGCAATTGTTGAATATAAAAATGGTGCTGTTGGAATAATTCAGGGAACAACTTCTGTTTCTCCCGGATATCCAAGAAGAATGGAGATTTGCGGGACAAAAGGAAGTGTTATTATAGAAGAAGACAGAATTATAAAGTGGGATGTTGACGGATTAGCTCTTCCCGAAGAATTAAGATATGCTGAAAGTGATGTTAAAGGAGCAAGTGATCCAACAGCCTTTCCTACGAAATATCATGAGATGCAGATTTCCGATATGATAGATGCAATTATCAACGATAAAGAGCCGCTGGTAAACCTGTATGAAGGAAAGAAAGCTGTAGAAATTATTCTTGCGATTTATGAATCTTCAAAAAAGGATAAAAAGATTATTCTGAATTTTTAAATCGCATTGAGTCCCGAAGAACGGGCGGTAGAACAAGAAAGAAAATTTACGAAACATCATGAAAGGTCTTGATGTAAAGAATTTTGAAGACCTTAAAGATGAGATATTTAGAAAAATTATCTATGTCTACCATATTCATCGTAATCTCATTACAAAGTAAAGCGGTTTCCAAAACAATGGAAACCGCAAAAATATTTAATTAATTTTTATTCCCCATAAAGAACCTGTTTTTTTCGCAGGCTTTTTCCTGAACTCTGTTTAATGCTTCACCGAAATTAGTAATTTAAGGAGTGACCTTCAATCCTTAGAACCATAAGGATTTGAGGGTTTTGAAATTTTCGGGATTATTGTTTGTTTTTTGTGTTTTTTCATTAACTATCTTTTTATACTTTTATCAATATATTCATCCAAGGATTTTCTCGGTATCTTCCAGTTGTGTCCTATGCGGAAGCCTTTTAGTTTTCCTGAATTAAGCAAACTGTAAAGCGTGTTTCTTCCTATGTTCAGATAGTCCATGGTTTCTTCGGGTGTTAATATATCGTATTCATTGTTAAACATTTTAAATCCTCCTTAATTATTATTAATTAAATGTTGTTTATATTAATTAACAAAGTCTTGATAAAGCTCATATGGAGTTGGTATATAATT
>JAZOOC010000266.1:0-6050 GCA_045654825.1 Clostridia bacterium
AGTGCGCTACCACCTGCGCTACACCCCGATATTAAATTTTGACACGGCTTTTCCATGTCACTTGATATATTATAACACTATGTTTTGAAAAAAGCAAGTGTTTTTTTTATTTTATACGATTTTTTTCTAAAAAGACAAAACTCGTGAGTTTGCGACAAAATACGAAGCTTTGGGATAATAGGAAAATTCTGTTTGGTATGATATAGTTAATATAGCCGGAATTTGTTCCGGCAAAGGAGGTATTTGAATGAATATAGATTTTAATTCGGAGGGGACGACGCTCACTGCCGCTTTTTATGGTGAGCTTGACCATCACACAAGCACCGAGGCAAGAGAAAAAACCGATACTATGTTAAATCTCGGTATATACAATCATCTTGTGTTTGATTTTTCAGGTCTTTCTTTTATGGACAGTTCGGGAATTTCGGTAATAATGGGAAGAAAGAAAAGACTTGAAATTCTTGGCGGAAAAGTTACGGTTATATCGAAAAATCCGCGTATAACCCGAATTTTAAAGCTTTCGGGAGTAGATAAATATGTAAATATAAAGGAGGGGGACAGTGTTGAGGGTTTATAACGAAACACGAATACTTATGTTAAGCCGTTCGGCAAACGAGGGATATGCAAGGGTGGCGGCGGCATCTTTTATCGCACAGCTTGACCCTACGGTTTCTGAGCTTGCAGATATTAAAACGGCGGTGTCGGAAGCGGTTACCAATTCGGTTATTCACGGATATGAAAACTGCATCGGAATAATTGAAATAACAATAAGGATTTTTGATAACAGACTTGTTGAAATAACAGTTGCGGATAAAGGAAAGGGGATAGAAAACATAGAGCTTGCAAGACAGCCTCTTTTTACAACAGGAAATCTTGAAGAGCGTTCGGGAATGGGATTCACGGTTATGGAAAGCTTTATGGACAGTCTGGATGTGGAATCAAAAAAAGGGGAAGGTACTACCGTGACCATGACCAAACAATTAGCGGGAGAAGTTTAAATGCCTGAATTAACAACCACTGAACTTTTGAAAAAAGCATCTGAGGGGAACAAGGAATCGCAGGAAAGACTGATTTTGGAAAACAGCGGACTTGTTAAAAGCATTGCAAAAAGATTTTTCAACAGGGGATATGATAGTGAAGATATAATTCAGCTTGGTATGATGGGACTTTTTAAAGCCATATCAAATTTTGACACATCTTTCGGGGTGAAGTTTTCTACATATGCCGTACCTGTTATAACAGGAGAAATAAAAAGATTTTTAAGAGACGACGGCATTATTAAAATATCACGGCAAACAAAAGAGATTGCCAAAATTATATACGATGAGATTTCAAATTATGAAAAAGAAAACGGCAGTTCTCCGAGTATAAGTGTTTTGAGTGAAAAAACAGGATTTGGCGAAGAGGAGATAATATTTGCATTGAATTCCTGTGATTGTGTTAAATCGCTTGATGAAATGATATGTAATGAAAATGAAGCTTCTCTTATAGATAAAATTCCCGATAAAAATTGTTTGTCTGAAAACGAAATAGTTGAAAGGATGATGCTTGAAAATGCACTTTCTTTGCTTAAACCAAAAGAAAGGCAGGTTATAACATTAAGATATTTTAAAGGGTTAACTCAGACTGAAGTTTCAAAGAAAATAGGAGTTTCGCAGGTGCAGGTTTCAAGAATTGAAAAGAAAGTTCTTGAAAGAATGAAAATTAGTTGTATAAATATGAGAGAATAAGAAAAAATAACAACAAAAATACTTTTAAGGAACTGATTTTATGAATCATATGACTTCCAAAGAATACAGTTGGTTTGTTGATGAAAGGGCGCCAAAATCGACTGTGGGAATTAAATTCTTGAGAGCTTTTGTTTCCGGGGGAATAATCTGCGTTATCGGGCAGATTATAATGAATCTTATTTCTCTTACGGGACTTCCAAAAGATGCGGTATCCGCATTTACTTCGATATCCCTTGTGTTTTTCGGAGGACTTCTTACGGCATTAGATGTATATGATGATATAGCTAAATTTGCGGGTGCGGGAACTATTGTTCCCATAACCGGTTTTGCAAATGCGGTAGTATCTCCCGCCATTGAATTTAAAAGTGAGGGCCTTGTTCTCGGTATGAGTGCAAAAATGTTTGTAATCGCGGGACCTGTTCTTGTGTATGGTATTGCGGCATCTGTAATATGCGGATTGATTCTGCTTGTCTTTTGAGGTGGAATATGAAGAAAAATGGTAAACAAACAATAGTATTTGATAATCCTCCCGTTATAACCGGCTATGCTTCGGTTGTCGGTAAAAAAGAGGGAGAAGGGCGTCTGAAAGAATATTTCGATTATATTACCGACGACGATAAATTCGGTGAAAAAACCTGGGAAAAAGCAGAAAGCCGATTTGTGCTTGAAAGCACAAGAACAGCCATAAAAAAAGCTGGTCTCACTCCCGGGGATATAGATTATATATTTTCAGGAGATCTTCTTAATCAGTGTACGGGAAGTAACTATGCGGTAAGAGAGCTTGGCATTCCGTTTTTCGGCTTGTATGGCGCATGTTCAACCATGGCAGAAAGCCTTTGCCTTGCCGCTATGGTTACAGACGGCGGTTATTCCAAAAACACACTTGCCGCAACTTCCTCTCATTTCTGTTCTTCAGAAAGGCAGTTCAGATTTCCGCTTGAGTATGGAAGCACCCGTCCTGCAACTTCTCAATGGACTGTAACAGGCTCGGGCGCTTCGGTAGTTTCAAAAAAAGGTAAAGGGCCCCTTATACAAACTGTTACAATCGGCAAAATAATAGATTTGGGAATAAAAGATGCGAACAACATGGGCGCGGCAATGGCACCTGCAGCGCTCGACACAATAATATGTCATTTTAACGATTTGAACAGAAGCTTTGAAGACTATGACCTTGTTGTGACAGGGGATTTGGGCACACTTGGAAATAAGCTTTTATATGATATGTTTGAAGAAAAAGGATATAAGCCACAAAATAAGCTTACCGATTGCGGAATGATGATATTTGACTGCGAAAAACAGGATGTTCATTGCGGCGGAAGCGGATGCGGATGCTCTGCCTCGGTTTTAAACAGCTATCTTTTAAAATCTCTTGAAGCGGGGAAATATAAAAATATACTTTTTGTAGCAACAGGTGCGCTTATGAGTACAGTTGCATCACAACAGGGCGAAAGTATACCGGGGATTGCACACGCAGTCGGAATAGGAGTGTAGGATATGGACTTTTTATGGGCGTTTTTAATCGGCGGAACTCTTTGCGGAATAGGTCAGCTTCTTATAGACTTAACAAAGCTTACTCCTGCAAGAATTCTTGTTATATATGTTGTTGCAGGAACATTTCTTACGGTTTTCGGCTTATATGAGCCTTTGGTTAAGCTTGGCGGTGCGGGGGCAACAGTTCCTCTTACAGGCTTTGGCTACACTCTTGGAAAGGGAGTTATCAAGGCGGTTGCCGAAGAAGGACTTCTTGGAGTTTTTACCGGCGGAACAACTGCGGCGGCAGGCGGAATTACCGCGGCGATATTTTTCGGTTTTCTTTTTTCTCTTATATTCAAATCAAAGGCTAAATGATAATATTAAAGGGTTTTGCTTCATATAATTTACGGGAGTGATTATATGAAGCAAATTTTTTTATTTGCGTTTACCCTGGTGGGAACATTTGTGGGAGCAGGCTTTGCAACGGGTCAGGAAATGATAAGCTTTTTTACTTTGAAAAATCCTGAAAATCCTTTGTATTTTGTTTTGGCTTCTGCAGTTGTTTTTTTATCTCTTAAATCGGTTAAAAAAGTTTATAAGGGAGCGGACGCCGGTAGCTTTTATATTTCTCTTTTCGGAAAAACTTTAGGAACAGTTATGTTTTTTGCATCTTTAGCATCTTTATTTGTATGCTTCGGGGCATCTGCGGCAGGGATGGGCAGTTTGTTTTTTGAAAGTTTTCATCTTCCCTATATTTCAGGCGCGGGAATTTTAACTGCTGTATCTGTAATAACCTGTATAAAAGGAATAAGAGGAATTAATATATTAAATGCAATACTTACTCCGGTTATTATTGTTGCGGTGGTTGTTCTGGGGATTTTTGCTTGCCTTAATCCATCGTATGAGTTAATTGCTTTCACGCCGAAAACAGAAATTTCTTTAATTTTTGCTCTGCTTTATTCGGGATATAATATTTTTCCGCTGATTCCCGTTACTCTTTCTGAAAGGGAAAATAATAAGGGGCTTTTTGCGGGATTTGTTTTAATTTCTCTGTTGGGAGTTATTCTTTTTATGGCTCTTAAAACGCACCTTTTTCTTGCGCTTTCTTCTTCTGTTCCTTTTGAGGCGATAATAAGAAGTATTTATCCGAAAATAGGAAATCTGTATTCGATTGTAATGTGCATGGCTCTTGTAACAACGGGAGCATCCTGCCTTTACGGCTTTGTTTCAGACATAGAAAAAAGCGGTAAACTTAAAAAGTTTCCGCTTTATCTTATTTCAGTAATTGCTGTTTTTTTCTTTCTCTTTTTCGGGTTTGTTAAAACCGTGAGAATAATATATCCTATTTCCGGGATTTTCGGTATAATTCTTATTTTAAGACTGATTATTTATCGATAGCTTCTTTTATGGAAGATGCCATTCCTACAATACCCTGTAAATCGGATGGGATTATAAGCTTTGTTGCCTGACCGTCTGCAATATGCTGCATAGCTTCATAGCTCTTTAAGGTTAAAATTTCTTTTGTGGGAGCGGCTTCGTTAAGCATTTTTATACCTTCAGCAATTGCCTGCTGAACGGTCAGCTTAGCTGCTGCTTCACCTTCCGCAATTCTGATTTTAGCTTCTTTTTCTGCTTCTGCTCTTAAAATCTTAGACTGTTTTTCACCCTCAGCTTCTAAAATGAGTGCTTTTTTCTTACCCTCTGCCTGAAGAATTTGTTCTCTTCTTTCTCTTTCTGCTCTCATCTGTTTTTCCATAGCGGTTTTAATATCGTTGGGAGGGTCTATGTTTTTAAGCTCAACTCTGTTTACTTTGATTCCCCAAGGGTCTGTTGCTTCATCTAAGATAGATCTCATTTTAAGATTTATGGTATCTCTTGAAGTAAGAGTCTGGTCAAGCTCCATTTCGCCTATTATGTTTCTTAAAGTTGTTGCGGTTAAGTTTTCGATAGCTTTTGTGGGATTAACTATTCCGTAAGCATAAAGCTTTGGGTCTGTAATCTGTGCGAAAACAACCGTATCAATCATCATTGTTACATTATCTTTTGTGATAACAGGCTGAGGTTTGAAATCGTATACATTTTCTTTTAATGATATCCTTGCGGAGGTTCTGTCTATAAAAGGAATTTTAAAGTGAATTCCTACTCCCCAGGTTGCTACATATGCACCAAGTCTTTCAAGAATATACGCATTTGCCTGCGGAACAATAACAATACATCTTGCTAAAACGATAAGAACTAAAACAATAATAACTATAGCTGCAATACCCATATTAAATTACCTCTTTTGCGACAACGGCAACGACTGCGGAAACTCCTGCAATTTCTTTTACCGTAACTTTTTCGCCCTTTCTTATTATTTCATTATTTTCTGATTTTGCCGACCAGATTATACCGCCTATTTTTACACTTCCCGTACCGTTTAAATTATCAATATCTTCAAGCACGAGAGCTTCCTTGCCTATAATTGCAGGTGCATTGGTTTGTTCGGTTTTCAAGAATTTTTTTGTGAGAGGTTTGGTAAGATATAAAAACAGTGTCGAAAAGCCTATGAACACAATTACCTGACATAACACAAAAAGCATTGATGAAGAAAAAACATTTCTTAAAGCGGATGAAAAAAGCGCTGTAACGAGTGCCGCCATTCCAAACCATACCGAAACAAGTCCTACAGTAATTGCTTCAAAAACGAAGGCGATTACTGCAACTGCAATCCAGAAAATCCATCCTTCCATTATTTTGCCTCCTTTATATATTTATATTTAGTCAGAAAACATATTGGAAAGCTTTTTTTACACTTTCTGCTAAATTTTGAACTAAAGTTCAAAGTTAAATTAAATTCGCCGTTAG
>JAZOOC010000267.1:0-19640 GCA_045654825.1 Clostridia bacterium
CCTTTGCCTTGGCAATTTTTACTGCATTTACAACATTTACAGAATTACCGGAGGTTGAAATGCCAATGAGCAAATCACCCCTACAGCCATATCCGTATACCATTTGAGCATATACCATATCAGCGGCTACATCATTTATAAAGGCAGAATTTACTGCTGCATGACTTGTCAATGATATAGCAGGGATACCCTCCTGAAGGTTTGATATAAGATAGTCGCTGTCAGACGGATACATAGTTTTAAGCTTATCTGAAAATTCTTTTTTTATCTTTCTATCAGACAAAAAGCCTTTCATCAATTCTCCGACAATATGGTCGCAATCAGCACAACTGCCCCCATTTCCGCATAAGAGGATTTTCCCTCCGTTTATAACGGTTTTATACATAATATCGCTTGCCTTAATTAAATCATCTTTTATATTTGATAATACCGGATATCTTTTTATAAGTTCGTCAAGCATTTTTTTCCCTCCTTTCTTCAAAGACGGTTGCTGCAACTGCCAAAGCTGCATAATCTCCTATATTTTCGCCAAGATACGCTGGAACAACCTTGCAGCAGTCAAGCGAATAAGAAAGAGTTTCTTTCTTAAGAACATCCATAAGAACAGGTTCAAGCATATCAACACAACGACCATATATGCTTCCTAAAATCACAAGTTCAGGATTTAAAATATCAATAAGAGAGGATATGCCCATACCAAGATGATAAGCACATACTTCAAAAACCTCTTTTGAAAGTGCATCTCCATTTTTGGCATGTTCAGCTATTCTTTTTGCAGTAATATTATCAAGCTCGTCTTTGTTTGCACAATAACCTACAGACTTACCAAGCTGAAGCTGTTCCATGGCTTTATACTTTCCTATCTGTGCAATTCCGCCGCCACTGCAAAAACCCTCAAAGGAGCCTGCCTTACCATAGCCAACAGGTCCGTATGGTTCAAGCCTTACATGACCGACCTCACCTGCCATATCGTTTGTTCCGCTGTATAATTTTCCGTTCAGGATAAGACCTGCCCCAAGACCTGTTCCAAAGGTAAGAAAAATAATGTTTTGATACCCTCTGCCAGCTCCATACTTATATTCAGCAAGAGCACAGGCATTGGCATCATTTTGAATGCCACAGGGTACACCAAATTCTTTTTCTATAAGACTTACAATGGGAATATTATCCCAACCAGGAAGATTTGGCGGTGACATTATAATCCCATTCTTTGAATCCAGAGGTCCGCCACAACTTATTCCAATTGCAGAGCAGCTTCCAAGCTTATTTACTGAAGCAATAATATTTTCAAGACTTTCTTTGACATTTGTTGTTTTAAAGCTTATCTTTTCTTTTATATTGCCACTATCATCACCAAGAGTTAGTGCACATTTTGTGCCGCCTATGTCAATGCCTATATACATTTTGTCACATCCGTACATGTTAAAATTTTTTTCGTTATTTAATCGTTAGTTTTAAAAGGGAGAGATAACCTTTGTTTCTCTCCCTTGTGCGTGTTTATATATTATTCAGATAGTGCAGCATTTATAATTGGCTCAATAGAAGTCATATCGTACCACAAAAATACTTTTGCTTTAGATGCACCACTCGCTTTAAGTGACAGCGCCTCAAGACTGTGTCCCTCATTTACATCGTAATCGATAACATCAACTGCAAGAAGTTCATTTGAATCATAAAGAGCAAGTATTGCTTTTATGGGAGATTCCTTGTTCGAAAGAGCAACTGCCTCAAGTGAAGCAGAGAGCAATCCGCTTGTCAAATCAATATCCGAAAGCTTATAGAATACTCCCGTATCATCTGTGATGTACATGGTATATGTAATTCCTGAAATATCAATTCTTACAACACTATTTTTTACAAAATTACCGCTTAATGTTACTGCATTTGTTTCTGTATTATAGTTTGCACTATATGCGTCAGTTTCGGTGCCATCCTTGTACACGGTAATTTCGGGGTCTGTCAAAGCCGCACTCATATTTACTGAAACAGTTTTCTGACCGTCGGATAAAATTCCATTTTCTACAGCTGCACTATTGCATGTTACATTTGTAATATATGTTTCGGGAACTTCATAGTAGAATGCTGCATTATCAAGAGCAAAGCCATAAGTATCGCCTGCAGGGCAGGAAGATCTGGTAGTAGCTACCTCAACATAACCGCTTCCAATAGTATCACAATTCGAACTGGGATTTCCGCTAGTTATTGTCCAAGCTCCTTTTGTAACTGCTGCATTATCATCAAGGTATATTGTCCAAATAGCTGTAGCTATATCGTATTCCAGTTTGACAGAGTGCCATTTTTCAGCTGTTAATTGCAGAGTTGTACCTGCAATCTTGCCACCATCAGTAAATTTACCTTTATTGTTCCACAAATAGTATGGAGCATTTACATATAATATATCCGATGCTTTGTCTACATTTATATCAAATTTGCAAATAAGCTTTCCTGTTGCTGGTCTTCCGCCTAAAATTTTTGCAGATGTATCGCTAACATTAAGTATGAGTTTACAATCACTCCACGAAGTTTTTGCTGATGTTGCCAAGTTTTTATTTTGAATCCTAAGTGCATAATCGCCTGCGTTTGCGGATTTTCCGGTTACTCGCTGAACAGAGCGCTCCCATGTTGTACTTGCAGCGTTATTACCTTTCCATGCTGTTGCACTTATAAGAGTAGAATTAATATCTGCACTGCTGTTTATAACGGTTTCAGAAATTAATGCATCAGGCAACTCATTAAAATCTTCAACATTTGCACTCGCTCCGCCAATACCTTTATTATTAAGCTTTTTAATATTAACATTGGCATATTTTGTAAGAACAAGACCTGTATCAAAGGTTACATCTGCTCTTATGGTTTTATAACCTGTTCCAAGGTTTGTAAGAGTAGTTGTGTAGTTACCCGAACCATCGATATTACCGCTTGCCTTAAGTGCGTCATCAACATAGATGGAAACTGATTTACCGCCATAGGTGGATATAGAAACTGAAACTTCATTTGTATATTCACCATCAACGGGTATCATAGCCATTTTCTCATCAGTATAATCAATATAACGTGCACAAACATCATCAATACCAATCCATTTTCCGGAATTCAAACGAATATCATAACGGAACTGATTAGCTGTGGTGATTTCTGAACAATTCCAATTTGAAGTGTAAACAAATGTACCTTTTGAGTTTGTTACATAGCTTGTGTATGTTTTTTTATCAAGATTAAACTGCTTACGAATTGTATTCCATTCGCCTGTAGCAATATTAGTCTTTGTGTCTGAATACTGAGATGAATCAATACCTGTATAATATATTACATCTCCTACCAGGGTTTCACTGTCAGGAACATACAGTTTCATTTCAACACTTATAATACCTTTTGCAGCTGCACCCTGGAAAGTAAAACGGGATGGTTCCCAATCATATTTTGAGCTTGTGGGTGTAGAGGTTGCCTTGTTGTAAAGGTACACATTGCCGCTTGTGTCTTCTTTGAGAGACACTTCTGCGTCATCGGGAACAACCTTCAAATTCGCATTTGGGAAAAATCTGTATGCTCCGTTTGTGTTTAATACTGAAGAAAGAGCTCCGCCTGTGTTCACTGCAACTTCTACATCTTCAGCAGATTTACCGCTTGCAACAAGTGAGTCAAAATCAACAACACCACTATGCATATAGGAGCTTGATATTTCCTTGTAGGCATATACTACGCTTTCTGTGGTAATATCTGTTTTGTCATCACCCGATGCCACAAAACTTAATTTGTTTATACCAGGGGTAAGTGAGTTTGCGGGAAGAGTTACATTGGCTGCATCAGAGAAAACAGAAGCCTCTGCAAGCTCTTTTGTGCCGTTATATGCTGCCACATTTGTGTAGCCTTCAGGCACTTCGCACTTAACGGTGATTGCTTCTTCTGCATCATATACCCCACCATCCGTAATACCTGAAATACTTATGGAATCTGCCAGAACAATGCAAGGCATAGAGGTAAAAACAAACACAACACTAAGCAGTGCCCCAAGTATTCTTTTTCCTATTTTCATAAAAATCCGCCTTTCATATTTTTATTTTGAGTAACAATACTGCCACTTTTACATAATTAAATTATATCATTATTTATTTTTGCTTACTATGTTATATGTTTTTTTATTTGTTGCTTTTTTTTAGATTTTGTTGAAAAGATTAAAACATTATGATAGAATTGAATTGAGGTGATGCTGTATGGAGATACTCAAGAAGACCGACTGTATTGAAAACAACATGATCAGTGCTTCATTTAGAACCATAACCAGTGACTACACTGCACATCAACATGAATTTTTTGAAATAGAATATGTTATTTCCGGAAGCGGATATTGCATTATTGATGGTATGCGTTATCCCATTAGGGAAAATGTGTTATTTTTTATGACACCCGCTAACATTCATGCTGTAGAAACAGACAATGCACATATCATAAACCTCATGTTTCCATATAACTTAAGCAGCACAAACTCACTCTACAGTCTGGTTGTGCAAAACAATTCACCGTCATACGAACTAACCCCCAAAGACGGACAACTTATATATTCTCTTCTTTTGGAAATAATTGATGCCGTAAACACAGAAAAATACGAATACGCAATACATTTTCTAAGTCCTGTTGTAAGAAAGCTTGCATCCCTTTCCAATACTAACGAGCCAAAACCCATATCATATATTACAAGAGCTCTTCTTTTTATTGTCGAGAAATTTAACACACATATTTCTCTTAATGATGTTGCATCACATGTGGGTTTATCATCATCCTATTTAAGTATGCTCTTTCAGCAGCAAACCGGTGAAAATTTTAAAACATATCTTAATAATATGCGTTTTGATTATGCAACAAAATTGCTTACATTTTCAGATTTAAGTATTCAAGAGGTTTGTATTCAATCAGGATTTCAGGACTATCCTAATTTCACAAGACAATTCAAAAAAATATACGGTGAAACTCCTAATAGTTATCGTGTAACATCAAGAAGGTAAATATAGTGCAGAAGGGAGCGTTAAAAACCAAGAATGTTTTTAACGCTCCCTTTTATTGTCATTTCCAATAACATTCCCAATCAGGTTTTAAAAATCTCAGGATTGCTTCAAGATAAAAATAGTCTGCATAGTTTCCACATCCATCTATGACAAGCCCCTGTGGTTTTGCCCCCGTTACATGGTATATAAATCCGTCATATGGCTTACCTATATCGCCGGAACAGTTATCTATAACCGAATCCAAAATTTTTGCCGAGGCCGTTCTGAACAAATCCCTCCACTCCACATCTTTGGGAAGATATTTGCACATTTCAAGCATACCGCAAACACTTATTACTGCAGCACTGCTATCCCGCGGTTCATTTCCCGATACAAAATCATAATCCCAATAAGGAATAAGGTCATTCGGGAGATGATTCAGCATAAAGTATGTTACATCTCTATGGAGATTTATCAACATTTCATCTTTTGTATATGAATATGCTACCGGAAAACCGTATACTCCCCATGCATGACCTCTTGACCAGGTAGATTCATCTGCATAACCCTGATAGGTACGCCCGCCCACAGGTGCATGATTGTCTAAATCAAACTGATAGTGATGGTAGCTTGATGCATCGGGGCGAATAAGATATTTTGCTGTTATTTTGTACTGAGATACTGCTGCATCATAGTATTTTTCATCCCCTGTCTGTTCAGCTGCCCAGAAGAACAGAGGAATATTCAAAAGAGTATCCATCATCGTGCGGCAAGCACCTCTGTCACCGTTATATGCCTTTGACGAACGGAGAATAAATCCACCTTTTTGAGAGTAGCAGGTGTTATACAAATGTTCGGCTGCTTCGAGTGCCATTTTCTTTGCATCTTCGTTTTGAGTAAGCTTCCACGATGCCACGCATGACGGGGTGTAAGCAAATCCGACATCGTGGTCGTCCAGTGCCGTTTTTGTATTAAGGCGTTCCCTGTAGGTTTTAAGGTGTCCGTTTGCAACATCAAGGAACTTTTTATTACCGCTTAATTCATAAGCCATATAAAATATTCCTGTATGCATTCCACAAACCCAGTTGTTATTTGGGATAAGACGATATATATGAGGATCCATATCGGAAGCTGCACCTCTGGTAAACCAGTCCTTGTATTGCGGTATTTTAGATTCAAGCTTATCTAATACTTTTTGAAGTGTATTTTCAAGCTTTATTTTTGATATTTCATAATCACCTTCAAACCGCTCGGGATTTTGGAGTATTATTTTTTGTTCTACCATATTCCACCTCTAATTTATTTTAATGTATTTATTTTGCGCTATGCCGCTTTGGAAAGAGTCACATAGCATAAGATACAACTCAGTCCCCTCTGATGCGGGAAGATTAAGTGAAAAGTTTGTGTTTTGGCTATTTTGATTAAGGCTTACATTTTTTGCTGTCATCGCAACAATTTTACCATCCTTTTGAAGCGTCATAACATATACACCATTAAAGCTTTCGATACCTGGCTTTAAACTGACGCTGATGTTTGCAGATACTGTTCCGGAGGATACCTGCTTCATAGTATAAAGCGTGTTTACTCCATTTTTGAATAAGTATTCTGTGTGAATTTTGTTATTTGTTGTTTTAAAAGGAATAACAAAATTTTTACCAAGAGTTCCTCCATCTTCATGTGTTACTGATTTATCAAAAACAATCTGCATATTTGTCTGCGAGGTTATTATTGACTTTGGCGACAGGGTAATTTCTTTCATTGCAGAATTATATGCAATGTCACATTCTATTTTTCTGCCCTCATCTGTGCAAATGCAGAGCGTGTTTGTACTTATGTTTCCGAGTGTTTCAGACAAAGCAAGCTTTATCGATGTAACGGAGGGTGAAACAGAGTGAGCATCGCTGCTTGATTCATTTCCGGTTTCAAACAATACGCTGTCCACTATATCATACACTTTATAATTTATAGCGCTGAAATTGTCAATTATAATTCCGGCACGGGTTGGATTGCTTGATGTTCTTGCACTACCCTGCCATGGGCAAAATCCAAAGGATTTATTGTTCAGACTTGTTGAGTTTGTGCTGTAATCGGCCTTATCAACAAGGCAGACACCATCAACATAGAAGGATATCTTTTCTTCATCTGCATAGCTAATTATTTTAATATGCATCCAGTCAGTTGATACGTTAACACCTGTTCCTTTCCACTTTTTACCATCAATAATCATGGAGTTTCCAGTCCAGAGTTTCATACCCACAACAGAAAGATTGTCAGAAACATTTCTATATTTCATATCAAATTCAACTTCGGAAATACCGCCGGTATAATCTATGAAATCAACGGAGTTAAGGCTGAATGAGCCGCCAACAAGTTTTGCATCGCTGTTTACAACCATCTCAAGTGCTTTATCCCCGTCACTTCCGCTTCTCCCTGTAACAGCATTAAGATCGTGTCTTGTTGACGAAAAGACAAAGCCCATATCGCTGACATTACTTCCTGTAAAGCTATCAAAATCTTGAAACAAATGTTTAGTAATTACTTTCCTTTTTTTGTATACAATGTTATGTGTGTCCTTATCTGCTTGTCCACTACTTGAGATGCCAATAGCAGAAAATGTATGACTTCCATAGGGAAGAGCATCACTAAGGATGCACTTTCCCTCTGTATCACATTCACCTGTAATTTTATCATCAATACCAAAAACTACTTTATCATAACCTGTTGTACCCGTTTCTATATATTCAGGCAGATCATACATCAATGCCCCGTCTGAGAAATTTTTAATAATGTCCGCCGCAGATACTGAAACAACAAACATATGAAATAAAAGGATTATACAGATAAATCTAAATATATGTTTTTTCATAATTAACACCCCTATCTGAGTATGCCTGCACGCAGTTCGGAAACATTATTCCATTCACCTGCACTGTGCCCATAGCCGACAAGTTTTATGTATCTGGCATTTACATTAGCTTTTGTCCATTCATATTCGCTGGTTTTGCCGGTTGATTTTGCTCCATCAGCAATGCGGTAATATGTAAATCCGTCATCAGATACCAAAAGGTCATAAATATATGTTCTGGAATCTCCAGAGTAAAATGCTATTGCAATCCCCTCTAATGCCTTTACTTCTCCAAGATCCAGAGTTAAGCTTGCACCACTTGTATCAGATGTCCATCTGCTTACAAAATCACCATCCTGTGTATTTACAGGAATGTGTTCTTCTTGAGGAATATGAGAAGCACTAACAGTTTTTGATGTAATGAGAGTTATATTGTCAGGCAGACCTGCACATGGAGTAGATGCAATGAGTTTGTCAACCACCTGCTCAACATATTCAAACTCAACTATATATGTATTTTTCCTTCCTGTTTTGCCTGTAACATATATATAAGCTGCATCGGCAAATCCCTGTACCTGCTGTATCTCAACTATGCAGTCATCATTTGTTTCTGCACTTATGAAGGGGAGCTTTCCTTGAGCAAACATCTTAAGCTTGTATGTTGTTTTTGCACTGCGGAACCCGTCTACGGCTTCTCCGTTACAATATAAAGCTGTAAGCTCCGCTTCGCCCTCTATTTCACCATCAGGAATTGACCATTCGCTGATCGGTTCAAAGCTAAGCTCGTCATATATATTCCCGTCTTCCAGATAAAATCTGGTTGTAATATTAAGCTTAGTATCTGCTTTTCCGGTAAGAGCAAGCTTTTTGTATGCCTTACGACTGTATTCTTTTTTTTCACCGGTTCTTATGAGTGCTCTGTCAAGAGGCTCTGCATCCCAAACTTCAAGCTTATAATCTTTGGCATCACAAAGTATCTCTATGTGAAGCTTCTTTCCGTCTTTTTCTATAACGGCGTGATTATTATCAATAATGCTTACTGTGCTGTCTTTGGTATGAAGATACCAGTATATTGCATTATCATTTAAATTATTTTCCGAAAATTCAACCTCATCCTGCATAATCATTGTGTGTCGGTTACTGCCAAGCTTAAAGCCTCTTAAATAGCTCTTGACACTATTACCATATACATCTGTAAGGTCGTAAACACTTATTGCGCCTCTCGGTTTTGAAACTGTTTTTATTACGGAAGCATAAGAATCTATAGTCTGCCCTATATAACCCGGGTCAGCATTGTTTGCAGGATTTAATGATCCATAAGATATATAATCATTAACTTTATCTGCACCATAAGGATTTATAACCAGATTATTATGACCTTCTGTTCTTTTTCTGTAAAGATTCCAACCTTCTTTATGATAATATCCGCCGGATACATCCTTCCTTTCGTGACCCATATCAGATATCCATCTCACGCCGCCCACCTCATAAATGAACGACCCTTTATCAAAATGGGAGCTTGTGCCGTTTTTGCCACCAAGTACAGCAACATACGATGCTGTTGTATTATCATAGGACGAACGCATGGTTGAAATTTGCAGTCCGGGAAAAACATTATCAAGAGGCATATCGGAAAGATTTGCTTCTTTATCTGATTTTTTATAAAACAGTAATCCTCTTGCTCCAAATTCAGTATCTGTAACCTCAAAATATGTTTTCAGAGCCTCCATAGAAACCATATCATCATAAAGATTTGCTATACCCATAAGTTCGGGAGTAAGATGGATGGACTCATCAGGAGTTGTGGCATAGTTAAATCCGCCATTGGCAGTTTGTATATTTAATCCGTATTTTATAGCTTCCTTATAGCCTCTGGTAGAGAGAAGTCCATAATCAGAGCCACACATATTAATAAGAGCATTTACACTCCAAGTAAGATTATCTATATAATATGTCCAATAATCAAGACCCTCCAGAATTGCTCCGTCCGGATAAAGAGTGCCAAAAGGAAACTCCAATGCCTGAAGAGCTGAAGCGGCAATAAATTTGCATTTTTCAGTAAGCACGCTTCCGTCGGGTTCATCATCAATAAATGCCATAGCTGTTAAAAACATACTTGCACCGCAAACCGCACCCCAGTTCGAATGCTGCATTCTGCCGTCATTAACATTAAATCCACTTGAACCGGTATACACACCAACAACATAATCAAGATATTTTTCCTGAATTTTGTCGCGAAAAAACTCTTTTTGTTCATCATTCATCCAGTTATAAAGAACATCGTATGCAAGAGCTATGCCGGGGCCGAGTTCTCCCGAATCAAGAAAGCTTCCACTCAGATTCCAATGCTCCCAGTTAAGAACATTTTCACATTCACGCCAGATTCTTTCCAGATAGCGTTCCTCTCCAGTTGCGTAATATGCAACACTCAAATCAATAATCAGCTCTCTGATACGGTTAAATGCACCAAAAAGCCTTTGACCTTCACTTTGAGTAAACTTGTATGGCTCAACATCCTGCTCTAGATATTTTTCACAGGCGACAAGGAGCAATGCAAGCTCATTTTTAAGATCATCATTTCTGTCAATCATCTCTCTGAATGCCGGAATCTCATCTGCACGAATAAACATTCTAGGATGCATTGAAGCCGAATGTTCTTTTATATCTTTATATATTTGCTCACCGCTAGGTCTTTCGTATTGCATGAATCTATATACAACGTCAACCTCTTCAACATTATCTGTTACAATATCAGAGTTTGAATATGTACGATTTGAATTTGATACTATTGCAAATCCCCTGCCGTCATTATATGCATATTTGCCAAGTACATTTTTCACATATGAAACACAAGGCACAAAATACTCTCCGCTGATAAGTTCTGGTGGAGAATCAAGTGTAATTTCGCCCGAGGTTGCATTTCCGGCAGTAAATTTTATGCCGTTTGCTTCTATGATATTGTCGCTACATTTGATTTCATCACCAAGAGCCTTTTGCAAAAGCTTTACGGGAACCATTATTACACCAGTGCTATCTTCAAATGCCGAAGCCCCATAGTCTTGGTATTTATGTTTTTCTCCATCAATAAATAAGCTATCGCAGCTTGTCATAAATACAGAGTCATTTCCAATAATATTAATTGCTGCACCGGAGGATTCTCCGCCGTAGCGATATTCTGAATCAGCACTGTTTTGAGAAATCATACGCTCATGTCTTTTGGAATCGTCAAATTTCTTTATGCTTGTACCTCTGTACAGCTTCACCGCATTAAAATAAACCTCATTTACAGTTGAAGCCGATGATGTTTCAAATCCGATGCGTATTTTTTCGGGAGAAACACCTCCGTTGTGCAGAGATATTTTGCCGGCAACCAGAACATCATTTATGTAAACATCTGCTGTTCCCATAGAAAGATTACACGCAATGGCAACTCTTGACCATTCTCCTACAGGAAGAGTTCCGCATTTTACATCATTGGAAGTAAGAACACCTGTTTTTGACAAATATAAAAGATTGCTATATCCGGTTACAGAATTAATTGCTCTGCCAAGTATTACGCTTGATTTTGTAAGCTTTTGAGGATAAACCTCTACCTGATACACATATTTCTCTTCTGTTTCACTTATACCCGTTGTTAAATCTATGTAAGGTCCTGTTGTTCCGCTATGTATAAAGTGATAATATGGAACACCGTTTTCCTCAATAGATTGAATATCTACGGTGGAACCGTGCCTGGTTATCTGGGCATTTATACCTTCTGTGGAATAACTGTCAATAAAAATTTTGTCTTCAGGAGTAATTTTTTCTATTTCAAAAAAATCTCTTATTTCATTATTAGCAGTCTTTTTGGGAAATTCCTTTTCCTTAAGAATACGGTCACCTGTATATACTCTTATATTATCAAGATAAATCTCTGTAATTTTATTTTCCTCTACAGAAACAAATTTGAAGTCCATTGAAGCAGGAACGGAAAGATCGACATTAAGTATGCGATTTTTTAGCTGGAGCTTTCCATCTATATAAAGTGAATATTTTTGAGATGCATAATCAACAGAAACAGTATATGTGTGCCACATACCGTTTGGATAACCGCCTATGTAACGGTTGTCAGGCAGTCGCATCTTTCCGTCATTATTAAGCTTAATAAAGCTGTTGTTGCCATGCTTTAATATATCGCCTGAAATCATAGCGCCCTTTATCATCATATCAAATGAATAAACCATTTTCTTTTCTGTTGTTTCAAGAGGAATGCTGACGCTTAAATAAGAACCGTCAAGCTTGTCATAAAGTGCTTTATCATTTTTTCTCCCAAAAACAACCCTTTCATTTGTTCCGCTTAATGCAACAACAGAAGAATCAGGCTTCGAATTTAAAGCATAATCATCAAAAACCTCATTTACTATTATGTTTGAGGTGCTGCTCTCTGCCTTTATCTGTATACAAGGCACGAAAATAGTAATTGAAAGAACCAATGCAATTATACGTTTTAACAAAATGTCCACCCCCTATTTTGTATATATAAATACTGTTGTAACACATCCGTAGCCAGTTTTTAAAACTACATGTGACGCAGCCTCATCCCCTGCATAATAAGATCCCGAAAGAGATTCCATATCGGTTACATAGGTGTCGCCGTTTATGACATTATAAGCAAGATATCTTGGGTTTGTAAGCTCCAGTCTTATTAAATTTCCCGGCATATCATACCAATATGTTCCCTGTGGATGTGACGCTCCGTATTTTATTACAATTGCATCAGATGAGTTATTATATACCTTTCCTTCAAAAAGTGTATACATACTATGTGCACTGCTGCCGAGATTATCTGAACCATAATCTACTCCAAGCGTATAACCACTGTCTGTTTTTGTATAGTCTACATCAACACAAAGGCCATTTACATAACCGTTTTTATCCGTTGTGAGCCTTATGATATCACCAGGCTCAGGAAGATCAGTAAGCCTGTTATAAACATCATCCTTTATAAAAAATTCTTCATATTTATTTGTACCAAGAACCTTTATAAGAGTGGATATGTCGCCTTCGCTGTCAAGTGCTGTGGAAACTTTTTTAACAAAATATGCCGTTGCTCTTGCCGAGGGTGTCCTTATATCGTTTACTTTTTCTTTTGCTCGCACAAGTAAAACACCCGGGGTAAGCATTTCATTAAAATCATACACATCTACATTATAAGGTGTTTCATCAGTAAAAGCTGACGAGGTTCCAATATAAAATTCCTCATCATCAAAAACCTTACCGTCTGTTCCAAATTCTGACGGTACAACAAATATAAGTCCACCCTTAAAGCTGATTCCGGGCGAGCCATAATTGTAACTTCCGCTACGATAATATACTTTTTTATTATCAATATGCTTTTTAAGTGTATATCTGTCAGCGTCACTTGAAGAAGCAAGCCAGTCAGATGTATAGTCAGAAGATGTAACAATGAGTTTTATCGCCCCGTCTTTTTCTTCATATTTTATGAGTTCAAAATAATAATCGTCTATATTATCTTCGTTAAGTGGTTTTTTAGTTCCATTGATGTATATTGAGGCGTCCTTGCTCACTTCAAAAATTTCCACTTTGTCAGATTGAGTAAATATTTTTACAAACGGCTTATTACTAAGATTGCCGGTTTGATTGGTATACGCAAGAAGTATGCCGTATTTATACCCGCCGTTTGTCTGAACCGCGCTGGCTACAGTGCCATCAAATGCAAGAGAAAAACTATAACTGTATCCGGGATATAGCTTATTGCCAGATTTATTAAAATAAGAATTTAATTTATATTCACCGCTTCCGGTGATTACGGTTTCATCTCCAAGTTCGTTTATTGTTCCTTTAACAGTTTTTGTTGATGCATTAATTTTACACACTTTTTTATCATTACTTACTGAAACAGAAAGCACCATATCTTTTTGAAGAGCCGAAAAGTCGGATGGAGTTCCGTCTATTTTAATACTGCACATATACTCATCATCATTTTTACATATAAGCTTTTTGAGCGTGGAATTTGAATCATATATAATATTTTCTTCCGTATTTATGGCAGAAATAATAAAATATTCAAGCTTTTCGGCAATTACATAATCATAATCACTGTCGCCGTCATTATTAATAAGCTTTACATTTCCTTCAGTAAAATCAAAGCTGTTTTTGTTACATTCCTCAATTTTACCATTAAGTATAAATGTAAAACCACGATCGAGAGAGTAGTTTTTTATTTTATCATTTTCGGAATATGCACCAAGAACATAATCAGAGTAATTTGCTATATCGGAGGCAGAAAATACCTTTACAGAATTTACGCTGTCTTTATATATTGCTACAACTTCATTACTCTGATTGTACCAAAGAGCTACATTACACCCAAAATATTCCTCTGTGTCAAGGTCAGTATCGAATAAAGAATTATTTATACCTACTTTTCCTGTTTCGGCATAAGCATCGTTTTTGGCTGTAAGATTTGATGTGGTAATAATACCTTCAATGCAGTTAAGCTTAAAATTTTCAGTCAAAAGACTTCTTCCTTCCGAAGTTCCAAGTTGCGTATCATTACCGGAAATCGAAGTAAACATAGCTTTGTCGGCAATAAGAGCATTATATAAAAGCAAATATGCCTGATAGTATGTAAGCGCTTCTGAGGAAGTATCTACACCATTAAGAATATTATTATCACGAGCCAGCTTCATATATCCCGCAGGATATCCTCCAAGCTGCTCAGCGATATATCCAAAATCCAAAGCACACACAAGCATTTTTGCTGCAACAGGCAATGATACTTTTTGTTCCGGCATATATTCACTTGAGGTAACTCCATTTATAATTCCAAGTTTTTTTGCAACAAGAATCTCTTCTTTAAACCGACTTTCTTCAATATCTGAAAAAACAGAGGTATCGTACTCAAAGCTCCGGGTATTAATATTCATTATACGAACTGTCATTGCGGCAAACTCTGCTCTTGAAACAAATGCATCATCACTGCCTGATATATCATTTATTATTCCGAGCTGAGATAAGAAAGCTTTTACATTATCAGTATCGGAAGCTTTTGTTGTGTACGCAAATACACCCGACAGCTGAAAAAGCATAACAAATGCAATAAAAGCAGATATTAATCTTGTTTTCATAGCTCCGCCTCCTATATTTTTCCTTTAATATTTGTTATAAAGTTAAGCAGAAGCTGTGCTGCTTCAGCTCTTGTAATATGAGATTGAGGATAAAACTTTTGTTCTTCTGTACCATTTACCAGACCGTTACTGTAAAATGCACCCACAGCGGACCATGCATAAAGAGAAACATCGTTCATATCACTGAATTCTCTGAACCCCGTATATTGCACATCAAAAAGAGGGGCAACCCTGCTGAGTATAAGAACTGCATCCTGTCTGGTAATAAAGCTTGAAGGATTAAAAAATCCGTCATAGCCTGTAATAATTCCTGCACCGGAAGCAATACCTACATAGCTTGAAAACCAATCATCAGCATTGACATCAGAAAATTCGCCTTTGTTTTTAGAATTAATATTAAATGCAGCAACCATCATCTTTGTAAATTCTGCACGTGTTATATTACCCTCCGGCACAAAACTGCCGTCATTATAACCGGATACTATGTCCATTGATGCAAGAGTGCTTACGGCATCGAAAAACCAGGTATCGGATAACACATCTGTAAAGCTTATTTTCTTCCCTTTATCTTCCGGCAATGAACAGGTAATACCTGTATTGCTTGCAGAGCTTACTGGAATCTGTTCAAAAGATGATGACCCGGAGGGAGAGGATGACGGAAGGCTTACAGTGCCTTTATAGCCTTCATCTTTGGTATCTGCTGATTTTTCAGATAAAAGCAATGCAGCTGCAACTGCTTTGTCAAAATTATTCTTCAAATCTGAAATCTTTTCAAAGCTTAATTTGTTAAGCTCTTCAAAAACCGAATCGGAAATTGAAGCAGAGTATGAAGAATTTTTATTTACAATATTAGTTTTTAAGAACGAATATGTCTGTGTGTATATTTTTTCCATGCTCTTCCAGTTTTGTACCTGTTTTATAACTGCCAGAGCCTGAGCTGCATTATATAATGCTTTGAAATCTTTGTTTCCGGTTATGTTTTGAGCAATGACATAATTTTCAACATAGTCTACGGTGCTTAAATAACTGCATAAATCTTTTTTTGCTCCCGAAGACATAACGGCTTTTGATTCATAGTCATCAATATATGAAATTCCCAGAAAGCTCTGATATTTCTTTAAATTATTTTCAACCTCAGAAACAGATTTTCCTGAAAGGGAATTTAAAGCATGGCAGAAATTATATTTATTCAAAAAGTCAATACTGTCAGTGAAGCTTGGATAAAGCTTTCTCATAAGTGTCATGGTAGCTAATGAATAATCCTCATTTGTAACATCTATACCAAGGCTTCTGGCAACTGCATCACTTGATGTTATTAAAATAAAATCCTCACTGGATTTGGAATTTAAATCCGAAATTATGCTATTGGCAACACTAATATCATAACTTATAAAAGACCCCGAAGCACTACCGCTTTGATTATAAACATACACTATATACTTTCCGTCAGCGGCGCTGTCGGGGAGCGGGAAAGAAAAATTATAGCTTCCCCCTGCCTCTATCTGATGAAAATACGACGGCATATTTGATACCGATATGCTGTCTGATGATACGGCCTCTGGTGCCACTATGATTGTGATAATTCCGTCGCCGTCGCCGGTTGCATTTACGCGGCAGCTTGCCGGATCATACCATGACGTCAAACTGATTGCCGATGCGGTCATTGTAAGACTTATAAGCATTACAATAAAAGATACAAATACCCTTTTCATTATTCATTCTCCTTTGCTTCGTTAAAACCAATATATCTTAATACAGGATTTATATTTTCATCAAGAGCAAAAATTTTACATCTTTCTTTTTTATTTACGCTCACAATAGATGGCAAATCTGTATCTATATATCTTAGTGCCGAAAATTCTTCATCATAAATCGCCTTATATATAATGGCATCTACAGCTTTGTCAAGCGTAATATTTATATTATCTCCGTCATCGAAAATAAAGGTGTACGGCTTTATATACGAGTGTGACAAAGCCTTTATATTTTCAATATGCATAGTACATTTCGGAATAACACCGTAAAATTTGAGTCTGAATTCACTAAATCCTCCATTGTTTGAAACAAGCTGTCCATTTTGAATATATACAAGCTCTCCGTCATCATTTGTTATACTCAAAAGATAGGTTTTACCATCTAAAAACATACAATATGTGTAAGTCCCGAAAAGAACAGGAATTGAATCTATTCTTGAAGGAGATACAGAGATCCCCGCTTTATCTTCCGCACTGAAATACATTTTTACAGGGTCGTAGGTTGTCATATTCCATATTACGCTTAAATTTTCACCCTCATTTACACCCAGTCTGGTTTTATAAATATAGCCGGCATTTTCCTCACCGGATTTCTCAAAATAAAGCTTAAGCTTATTGTCATCTCCAGATACATCAAAACCATTTATTCTCCCTGAGTCATTTGTATAACATAAGTGAAGTTCGCTATTTAATTTTGCTTCTATATCCTTTTCATCAGCATCGGACGATATATCATCAAAATATCTATCTGCCAGAGTGTTGCCTCCCGAAGTATTATATATAAGTACATCCTGCTTAATTACTGATAAAGTATTGCCATATATGTATTCAAGCTCGAAATACGCATTTAATGTTTTTATGTGAGATATATCAATGTAAAAGCTTTCGTCGCCATCCTCGCTAAAGCCCGATGTTTTTTGAAGAATTTTTTCACCGTTAAGGTAGAGATTAAGTGCCTGCGGTCTGTACGGTACAGAAGCACTTATACAAATATTACCCTTTTGGTCGGAAACAAGAACATTTGATGATGTGAATTTAAAATTTTCATAAGGCACGGCAGCAGTACCTGCATAACCATCAGTGATTACCCAATCAGAAAGCTTTATTTTCTTATAATCGGTTCCACAGCTTTCATTTTCAATGTAAAATTTGGCAGCTATAAATACCTCTCCCGAAGCCTTTGCAGACAATGATAATTTTTTGTATGTACTGCGACTGTATTCCAATATATCTCCACTTCGGATGAAATTTCCATCAAGTGGGTCGGGAGATTTTACCTCAAGTGTATATTCTTCCAAATTTGTAAGTATTTCACAAATAAGGGTTTTATCCCTTTTCTTTATTGAAACAGTATTGTTGTCAATAATGTTGATTTCACTGTTTTGGGAGTGCAAAAACCAATAAATCTCGCTGTTTTGTTCAGTAAGAACCAGCTCATCTCTCAAAGTAAGACTCTTTTTCCCGTCTCCAAGGTACAGTCCCCTTTGATACTCTGTAACCTGATTGCCATACACATCTGAAAGGTCATATATCGCAATCGCTCCTGACGGCTTAGATTCAAAACGCTTGACTTTGGCAAATTTTCCAACCGCCTGACCAACATAACGAGGGTCATCATTTGTCACATTATAATCTTTACCGTCATTTTCGAGTATAAATTCATCAACCTTATCTTTACCGTAAGGATTAATAATCAGGCAGTTGTGACCTTCAGTTCTTCTTTTATATAAATCCCAGCCTTCGTTATGATAGTAGCCACCGCTTACATCCTTGCGTTCATCACCCAAATCGCATATCCATCTGACTCCTTGTGTTTCAAACACAAAAGATCCTTTGTCAAACTGTGAGTTGGTTTCGTTTTTGCCGCCAAGAATACCTACATACGATGCATCTTTACTTTCGGTTGAAGAACGCATCGTTACAATCTGATGGGTGCCAAACAGATTGTCATCTTTTAAGCCTGCAGAATTTAAACCGGATTTGATGTTCTGATAAAACAAAAGTCCGCGGGCTCCCAAAGATGTTTTGGAATTTATAAAATAATTTTTTATCTGCTCCATACGGGCACCGTCATTATACATAGCTGCTATCCCAAAAAGCTCCGGAACAAGATAAAGATTATCGGTGGGAGTTGTAGCATAGTTGAATCCTGAGTTTAGTGTTTGAAGGCTAAGTCCAAAATCTATGCTTTCAAAAAATCCGGGAGATTTCAAAAACCCAAAATCATTGCCGCAGGTATTAATTAACGCATTCACACTCCACACAAGATGTTCAATATAATATGACCAATATTCAAGACCCTCTATAACCGAACCATCTGAATACAGCACACCCATAGGATATTCCAGACCCTCTAATGCACTGGATACAAGGAAGGCACATTTTTGGCTCAATTCACTTTTCGGATTGAATTCATCAATAAAACTCAGCCCCACAAGTAACATACTTGTGCCACACACTGCTCCCCAGTTCGATCTGGTCATTCTGCCGTCTGTAATTTTAAATGAGCTCTCCCCTGTGTAAACACCAACTGAATAATTTATATATTTTTCGAGCATACGATTTTGAAAAGAGAGCTTTTGCTCTTCACTCATATAATCATAGAGCATATCATACGCAAGAGCTAGACCAGGTCCCATCTGTGCGGAATCAAGAAAGCTTACGCTAAAATTCCAATCTGTCCATCCAAGAACATTGTCACACTCCTGCCATATATAGTCAAGATATTTTGTGTTTTGAGTAGCGTAATATGCAACAGCCATATTAATAATTTTGTTGCGTACTCTTGTGCATGCACCAAATATTCTTTCTCCCTCGCTCTGTGTGGTTGTTCTCTTCTCAGGAACATAAATTCCATTTTCATCAATATAGCTCTCGCATAATTTAAGAAGTGTTTTCAACTCTGACTGAAGCTTAATATCATTGTATATTT
>JAZOOC010000268.1:0-6131 GCA_045654825.1 Clostridia bacterium
TGTTTCAGCAGAATCGGAAATTGCGGGAAAAAGTGCCGCATTATATATAAATATCAGGCTTTGTAAAAATTGCGATATAAATCTTATAACTGACGGAAAAATCAGATATACTGTTCCGCAGAAAATAACAAATGTTAATGATACGGATTTATATTTCAGAGTTGATAATATTTATAAAAATGTATTTATAAAGGTTATAAAAGACGGCGAAGAGGTATTAAAGATAAGAAAAAATAAACTTGCTCCCGGAGAAATGGAAACCTTAAAGATAAAATCAGAAATATTAAACGGTGCGAAAGAGCTTAAATTGGTATTGGAGGAAATAGAGTGAAAAGACAACTTGTTTGTATAGTATGTCCTATGGGTTGTAATATAACAGTTAATACTGATACAATGGAAATAACAGGGAATAACTGTGTAAGAGGAAAAGAATATGCTTATAGCGAATGTACTGCACCTGTAAGAATTATAACAACTACGGTTAAAACAAAAGAGGGTAAAGTAATTCCTGTTAAAACAATCTCACCAATTCCAAAAGAAAAAATATATGATTGCATGAAAATTATAAATAGTACTAATCCTGTATTGCCAATTAAAGCAGGAGATGTTATAATAAAAGATATGTATGGAAGCGATGTTGTCGCAACTGTAAATGCAGATTAAGAGGTGTAGAACTTGAACAGAATAATAGCGGCTGTCAGAGATAATGAAGAATTTGAAAAAGTTTTTGATACCCGTGTTGAAATTGTGTTTGATTTAAATGCGGATTTATTTGATTTGAAAGAAAAGTCTGAAAAGATACATAAAAACGGGCGCAAATTATTTATTCATTTCGACCTGGCAACGGGAATTGGAAAGGATAAAAGCGGAATATTGTATGCTAAAAAATCTGGCGTTGACGGAATTATAAGCACAAGACAAAATATAATAAAACTTGCACGCGAAGCGGGACTTTTTACCGTCCAGAGATTTTTTATTGTTGATTCACAGTCTTTGAATACTGCTGTTGAAACCGTGAAATTTTCAAAACCGGATATGGTTGAAATAATGCCCGGAATAATTCCTAAAGCTATTAAAGATATAAAAAATACAATCGAAATTCCTGTTATAGCAGGAGGTCTTATAGAAACAAAAGAAGAAATAGATGCGATTATAAAAAGTGGAGCTTCTGCAATTTCAACAGGAAAAAAAGAACTTTGGGGGTATTAAAATGGAAAAATTAAAAGATAAGAAGTTGTATTTACTTGATATGGATGGAACAATTTATATTGATGATAAACTCTTTGACGGAACACTTGATTTTCTGGATTATATTAAAAAAATCGGCGGCAAATATATGTTTCTCACGAATAATTCTTCAAAAGGTGTAGATAAATATATCGAAAAGCTCGGTAAACTTGGTATACAGTCGGAAGCCGAAGATTTTTTCACATCTGTTGATGCAACAATACTTTTCCTTAAAGATAAAAACTATAAGAAAATATATGCCTTTGGTACAGAATCATTTAAGTCACAACTTAAAAATTCAGGTTTCGATATAACAGATAAGCTTGAAGACGGGATTGATTGTCTGTGTATGGGGTTTGATACAGAGCTTTGTTTTAAAAAGCTTGAAGATGCCTGTATTTTATTAAATAAAGGTGTTGATTATATTGCAACAAATCCTGATTGGGTATGCCCGACATGGTACGGCTCGGTTCCCGATTGCGGTTCGGTTGCACAAATGCTCTCCAACGCAACCGGAAGACTTCCGCTCTTTATTGGAAAACCACAGCCTGAAATGGCAAATTTCGCTATTGAGAAAAGTGGTTATAATAAAGAGGATGCAGTTTTAATAGGCGATAGATTATATACCGATATTGCCTGCGGTATTAACGCAAATATTAGTACAATATTTGTGTTGAGCGGTGAGGGAACAATGGAAGATGTTGAAAAAAGTGATAAAAAGCCTGAATATATTTTAAAAGATATAAAAGAATTATATGAATTTTTAATAAAATGATTTTTTTGAATAAAACTATTGACAAAGAGATGCGATTTTGCTATAATTGATAAAGTCAATGCGGAGAGGTGTCCGAGTGGTTTAAGGAGCTGGTCTTGAAAACCAGTGACACGAAAGTGCCATGAGTTCGAATCTCATCCTCTCTGCCAACCCTTCGGGGTAATTTAATATTTTTATATTTTCGGCAAGGAGATGTACTCAAGTTGGCCGAAGAGGCGCCCCTGCTAAGGGTGTAGGTCGGGAAACCGGCGCGAGAGTTCGAATCTCTCCATCTCCGCCAACAAAAAACGCACTTTTGTCTACTGACAAAGGTGCGTTTTTTGAATGATGTTTGCCTGGCGGCAAATGATGTTGGCGTTGCCAATGATGACGACTTCGTCTAACGATGCGTGGCTTCGCCACATTTTATGGCAAACATCGCATCATTGCGAGTGAGATGAGCAGCATCATTTTGAGCGAGGCGAAAAACATCATATCGCCAACAGCGATGTATCATTGAAATATTCAAAATTTTGTGATATAATTAGTTCGAAAAATAAGAATTTGACGAGGTCCTTATGAAGAAGCAATGTTTCTTTGAAAATGCTATATTACTGAATGAAAGATTTGGGATTGTTCCGTTAATGTATGGTTCTTTGGGACTGGAATATATAACAAACGAAAATCTAAACTCAGATGATATTGATATTTTGATACCGATATTCAAAAATGCTTAAGATAACTGACGAATTCTAATTCACCAACCTTCAAAATGGTGTACTTTTCTTCGAATTTAGCTACATATATGTACAACTAAGTCGGAGTTAGACACCAAAAAAGCAAGTCAAAACACTTGCTTTTTTTGTATTTGTGCCCGCAAGGACACAAGATCTTAATATCACCGTATATTCCCAAAGCTTGCATGTTTTGGAACTTACTTTAGCAAAACAGATAGCGGAACAACATTTAGTGCTGGCGGAAGCTATGTATATTTAAGATTATTGCTTTCAAATTTGTCCTTCGCCTTGACAAAGTTTAAAATAATAGAATATAATATGAATAAAGTTGCAGCAATGCAAAATCGTTTAAAACGAAGGGGGTTAAGTAGTGGGGTTTTCCAGCAGAGTATTTTCCTATGACCACTTGCTTTCTAATAAAAAAATTGTTCTTCCCGCCGGTGAGGTATTTCAGGTTTCGGAGCTTTCTGTAATTTGCAATGGGGAAATAGCTGAACACGCGCAGTATTGTGATGAGATTACCTATGCTATATCAGGAAAAGCAAAATTCTATTCAGGTGACTGCTGTGAAGAAATTTGCGGTGGTCAGGTTCATTATATAAAAAAGGGAAGCAGACATAAAATTATTGCAGGCGAGGATTCAAATTTCAGATATATATGTATTGGCTTTGATCCGAATTCTTCTCATGAAAGTACAGGTGCTTTTCTGCAAATGAGGGAAGAGACTGACTGGTTTATCAAAAATGATGACGGTAGTATGAAGCGCCTTACAGAACTTTTGATTGATGAATTCTGCATGGATTATGATCAAAGAGATACAATGCTTAATCTTTATCTTTTGCAGATTATGATTTCGCTTACCCGCATTTATAAAGGAAACTTAAGATATTTGGAAAAAAAGAACACTTCAGTTTCAAATTATGCAGCATATAAGGCACTCAGATATATTGATCGTGAATATAATTACATAACAAGTGTTAAAAGTGTCGCCAAAGAACTTTCGTACAGTGAATATTATCTTTCTCATATATTTTCGCAGAAAGTAGGCGTGAGTATAAAAGAATATATTGTGAGGAAAAAACTTCAAGCAGCAGCTCAGATGCTGAGAACAACAAACTTAAGTATAAGTGAAATATCCGACTACTTAAATTTTAACACGCAACATACATTTAGACAGGCTTTTAAAAAAATATATTCGATGAGTCCCAATGAATATCGCAAAGTTTGACAGCAAATTTTAGATGGTGTAATCGCAAGTTTTAATATTGTTTTTTCTCCTCGTTTTTGTTATATTAATTATAATAAAAACGGGGAGGTTTTTTTATGAAAATAGCTATTATCGGATGCGGTACGATTGCCAACGGTCAGCATATACCCGCATATTTGAAAAACGAAAAGGCTGAGATAAAATATTTTTGTGATATTGTTTTGGAAAGAGCGCAAAAAGCAGTAGAAAAATACGGTTGCGGAATTGCGGTTGCAGATTACAAAGAGGTACTTGCCGACAGTGAGGTTGAAGGAGTATCCGTTTGTACACCAAACAATATGCATTCTGTTATTACAATTGATGCACTTAAAGCAGGAAAGAACGTTCTTTGTGAAAAGCCTGCTGCAAGAACATATAAAGAAGCACTTGAGATGCAGAAAGTACAACACGAAACAGGTAAAGTGCTCAATATAGGTGTTGTTAACCGTTTTAATGCCGGAATAAGAAAAATTAAAGAGCTTATAGATGGCGGTGACCTTGGTGAGGTTTATCAGGTTTATGTAAGCTTCAGAAGTCACAGAAGCATACCGGGCCTTGGTGGCGCTTTTACAGATAATTCTATTGCAGGCGGCGGTGTTTTAATCGACTGGGGTGTTCACTTCCTTGATATAGTTATGTATTGCTGTGGTGACCCGAAGATTAATACGGTTTCAGCGGAAAAGTTTTGTAAACTTGGAAATCCTATGGAAGAATATGTTTATGAACAAATGTGGGCAGGTCCACCTAAGACAGACGGTGTATGTGATGTTGAAGAAGGTGTAACCGGACTTATAAGAACAGAAGGTCCTATAATCACACTTAACGGTGCATGGGCACAGAACATCGGTGAAAACGAAATGTATATAGACTTTATGGGTACAAAGGGCGGAGTAAGGCTTCACTATGCAAAAGACTTCGTTTTCTATGCTACCAAAAATGGTATGCTCACAGAAACAACCTTCAAAATGAAAGAAGGCATGCAGTTTGAACCTATGTTTGCAAATGAGATAAACAGTTTTATAAACTGTATTGAATCCGGAGAAAAACTCCCTTCTCATATTGACACAAACATTATAACTGCAAAAATGATGGATGCAATCTATCGTTCTGCAGAAACGCATAAGGAAATTGAATTTTAAGGAGCTTTTACCATGAAAAAAATAGGATTTATTGATTATTATTTAGATGAATGGCATGCAAACAATTATCCGGAATACATAAAAAAGCAATCAAATGGAAGATATGAGGTTTGTTATGCTTACGGTATGATTGATAGTCCCATAGGCGGAATGACAAATAAAGAATGGTCTGAAAAAAATAATATTCCCCTTCTTGGAAGCATAGAAGAGGTTATTGAGAAAAGTGATTTACTTATTGTATTATCACCTGATAATCCTGAAATGCATCTGGAACTGACAGACCTTCCGCTTAAATCCGGAAAACTTTGCTATGTTGACAAAACATTTGCACCTGATAAGGAAACTGCCATTAAAATTTTTGAAAATGCGCAACAACATAATACAAAATGTTTCTCAAGCTCAGCACTCAGGTTTGTAACCGAACTTAAAGAAATTAATACTGATAAGATTTATAAAATATACAGTGAGGGACCCGGAACTTACGATATGTATTCAATACACCAGATAGAACCCATTATGAGTCTTATGAAGTGCAGAGTAAAGAGAATCATGGCGCTTTCAGACAAGGAACATCCGTCGTTGCTTATAGAATTTGAAGACGGCAGACTTGTTCAAATGCACCAGCGCTTTGATGCTGAACCGGGCACATTCAGAATTACGGTTTGTTATGAGGACAATAAGGCAGATATATATACTATTAAATCTGATTACTTTGTTCTGTTTATTGACGCGATGATAGAGTTTTTTGATACAGGTATAATTCCTGTACCGAAAGAACAGACAATAGATGTTATTGCAGTAAGAACCGCAGGAATGAAAGCTTTTGAAACTCCATTTACATGGATAAATATTTAAGTGAGCATAATTTTCCAACTGACAAACAACAGCTTGAATAAAAATATATGTTGATGCAACAGTATGTCTCCTCAAGCGAAACTTTGTACTGCCTTCTCTCAATTGATATTGAGAGATAGAATCTAAAGGTAAATAATGTATAATAAAGTTGGAGGTGATATCTTGGAGGATTT
>JAZOOC010000269.1:0-3479 GCA_045654825.1 Clostridia bacterium
CTTTGAATTCAAACACATCAATAATTTCATAATCTTCAGCATTATTATCTTCATCATATAAAGTAACAATGTTGTTCATTTCTTCTTTGTTTTGTGACATATTAAAAACCTCTTTTCATTATTTTATAGACTGTCGAGATATCCTTGTAGTATTAAAACAGCGCTTAAACCATCGACAGTATTTTTTCTTTTTTTTCCTCTTACGTTACCTTCTGAAAGAATTCTGTGGGCACTTACTGTAGTAAGCCTTTCATCCCATAAAACTGTTTTCACACTATATTTTTCTTCAATCAGTGATGCGATACGCTTTGCATTCTCTCCGCGCTCCCCTACTGTTCCATTCATATTTTTAGGGTAGCCGACTACAACAGTTCCTATATCATAATCTTTGATAAATTTATCAAGAGAATTGAATAAATCATCATCTGACGAATTAATAATATTACCTAACGAGCTTGCTATAATACCCAACCCGTCTGATACAGCAACTCCGGTTCTGGCATCACCGAGGTCTAATGACAAATATCTTTTATTCATACTATTTTACTACTATATTTACAAGTTTTCCCGGAACAGAAATAACTTTTATGATAGTTTTGCCATCAATCTGAGATTTGATTGTATCTGTTGCCATTGCTATTTCTTCCTGTTCTTCTTTGGATGCAGTTGATGGTACCATAATTTTATCTTTAATTTTACCATTTATCTGAAGAACAATTTCTATCTCATTATCAATTGTTTTAGATTCATCATACAAAGGCCAGGAAGTCTGGTTTAACATTCCGTCAAATCCGTTTAATTCCCACATTTCTTCTGTTACATGAGGTGCAAAAGGATTAAGAAGAATAATAAGTACTTTAAGCTCGTCTTTAGTTAACTTACCGGCTTTTGTAATATCATTTAATAAAGCCATTATAGCTGCAATAGCGGTATTAAACTTAAGATTCTCAATATCATCAGAAACTTTTTTTATTGTTTTGTGTATTGATTTTTCGAGTGTGGCTGTAATACCTGTTTCATCAGTTACTATTTTATTAAGATTCCAAACTCTTTCAACAAATCTGCTGCATCCTCTGATTCCATCAGCTGACCAAGGCGCAGACTTTTCAAAGTCTCCGATAAACATTTCGTATAAACGCATTGTATCGGCACCGTAATCATTAACGATATCATCAGGATTTACTACATTACCTCTGGATTTACTCATTTTTTCGCCGTTTTCACCAAGAATCATTCCATGCGATGTTCTTTTTGCATAAGGTTCAACTGTGGGTACTACACCGATATCGCTAAGGAATTTATACCAGAACCTGGAATATAACATATGGAGTGTTGTATGTTCCATACCACCATTATACCAGTCAACCGGGAGCCAATATTTCATAAGCTCATCTGATGCTATGGCATCATTGTTGTGAGGATCTATATATCTTATGAAATACCACGAAGAACCTGCCCACTGAGGCATAGTATCTGTTTCTCTTTTTGCAGGACCACCGCACTTAGGACAAGTTGTATTTATAAATGAATCAATTTTAGAAAGCGGTGAATCTCCTGTATCAGTCGGTTCATAAGATTCAACTTCCGGCAAAGTTAACGGCAAATCTTTTTCCTCGAGGGCTACAAATCCGCACTTTTCACAATGAACTATCGGAATAGGTTCTCCCCAATATCTTTGACGGGAAAATACCCAGTCACGAAGTTTATAGTTAACTTTTGATATGCCCTTCTTTTCAGTTGTGAGCCATTCAATTATCTTTTCTTTCGCTTCAGCAACCTGAAGTCCGTTAAGAAAACCGCTATTAACCATTGTACCAGTTGCAACATCTGTAAAAGGTGCGTTTTCAACATCACCACCGTAAACAACCTCTATAATGGGAAGATTAAACTTTTTAGCAAATTCCCAGTCTCTTGTATCATGAGCAGGCACCGCCATAATAGCACCTGTACCGTAAGACATTAAAACATAATCAGATACAAAAATGGGTATTTCTTTACCGTTAACAGGGTTAACAGCTTTTACACCGGAAATTTCTACACCTGTCTTATCTTTTGCAAGTTCTGTTCTTTCAAAATCAGATTTTTTATTAGCTTCTTCTCTGTATGCAAGCAAATCATTATAGTTGGTTATTTTATCCGACCATTTCTCAATATATGGATGTTCGGGAGAGATAACCATATATGTAGCACCAAAAAGTGTATCTGGTCTTGTTGTGAATACAGTAAGAGTATCCCCTGCTGTTGTAGTAAAATCAACTTCTGCTCCCTGTGATTTACCAATCCAATTAATCTGCTGAGTTTTTACTCTTTCAACATAATCAACAAGCTCAAGATCATTAATAAGCTTCTCGGCATATTCAGTAATTTTAAGCATCCACTGACTTTTAACTTTTCTTATAACTTCACTGCCACATCTTTCACAAACGCCGTTTACAACTTCTTCGTTTGCAAGAACAACTTTACAGGAAGTACACCAGTTAACTGCCATTTCCTTTTTGTATGCAAGACCTTTTTCAAATAATTTTAAGAAAATCCACTGTGTCCATTTATAATATTCAGGATCTGTTGTATTTATTTCTTTGGACCAGTCAAATGAAAATCCTAATGATTTAAGTTGTTGTTTAAATCTTGCAACGTTATCTGCAGTTACTTTTTTAGGATGAATTTTATTTTTTATAGCGAAATTTTCAGTCGGAAGACCGAAAGCATCCCATCCCATAGGATATAAAACATTATATCCTTCTAATCTTTTTTTTCTTGAAACAATATCAAGAGCAGTATATGATCTTGGGTGACCTACATGCAAACCTTGACCGGACGGATAAGGAAATTCTACAAGAGCATAAAACTTTTCTTTCGAAAAATCATCCGAAGCCTTAAAAGTTTCGTTATCATCCCAGATTTTCTGCCATTTCTTTTCGATTTGTTTAAAATTGTAATCCACTTTTACTAACCTACCTATTAATTATTTAATCAGCAACAAATTCTATTTTTTTTGCATCAGACCATAATCTTTCAAGATTATAAAAACTTCTTGCTTCTTTATTGAATATGTGAATGATTACATCACCGTAATCATATAAAACCCAGGTTGCTGAGCGATATCCTTCAATGTGCAACGGAGATATGCCATTCTCTTTTAAATTTTCTTCGATTTCATCAGAAATTGCTTTCATCTGATTTTCTGAGCCTGCTGAACATATTACAAAATACTCAGTCATAGAAGTTAAATCTGCAACATTGTAAATCTCAATATCTTCCGCTCTCTTGTCATCTGCTGAATTTGCAGCTTTTATAGCTTTGTCATATGCGTTCATTTTTTCTCTCCTCAAGATATTCCCTTAATGTGCTTATATCTTTTTGAATTTTATCTTTACCAAGGTATGCTATTGTATTGTCAATTGAAGCAATAATAGCTTTATTTATATTATTATAAGCTAATTCTCTTAAAATTTCAATACCATTATAATTTCTTTTTG
>JAZOOC010000270.1:0-1908 GCA_045654825.1 Clostridia bacterium
CCCGATAAGAACTGCGCCATTTTAAGTAAATCCTTAATATTGAAATAAGTATCTTTATGAACATCCATAGCAACTATATTATCAACAGTCAAGGTTATTTTGTGGTTGTTGATTCTTTTTATCATTATCATAAGGTCTGTCATTTCAACAACTCCGTTATTATCCGCATCCCCTGCTATTATACCGCTTTTCCATACTGCATAAAGAACGGTATCCTCATTTTTATCGAAAAGTCCGCCCGGCTTATATTCGGGAAGAACTGCATCCTCTTTTGTAGACCAGCCTGTAAAGGTATATCCCTCTCTTTTGGGAAGTAAATCAGAAAGCTGAAGCTTTTCGGTATGTTTTTTTATCTGTGCGGGAATTACACTTTCAGTTTCGGGAATACTGTATGCCACTATATATGTAATCTCACTCCATACGGCATAAAGCATTATATCCTGGTTTGTTTCATAGCTTGAGCCGGGTAGATAAGCAACTTCCAAAGAGTCTGCTGAGGTTGCCCATCCTTGAAATTCGAATCCCTCTTTTTCGGGAATAAAATCCAGCAAAAGAGGCTCCCAGTATTTTTTAACTGCAGGAGTGGGATTAGTTCCCGTCATACATTCAAAATTAACCTTAAAGGTTATCATTTTGAAGTAAGCTTCTGCATTTATATCTGACTCAACAGTTATTTTTTTGCCTGCGCTGTAAATCTCGTCCTCAAACGACCAGCCTGCAAAATAATATCCCTCTTTTTCAATATCGGGCTTTGCGGGAAATGTATAGCTTTCGCCGAGAATAATTTTATCCGAAACAATAACTTCTGAATCGGAAACAATATTTATTCCGCACCACACCTCACATAAAAATATATCTTTGAAAACTTCATAAGCCGGAGAGCCGTAATTCATAATTATTTTAAGTTCATCAATACAACCGTCAAAAGTATCTACACAAATTACTTTCAAGCTGTCAGGAATTAGGATTTCAGTGAGTGACTCACATTCCAGAAAAGCTCCTTCGCCCAGCTCTTCGAGACCTTCTCCCAGATTTACATATTTAAGTGCTCCACAACCTGAAAAAGCCTCATCACTGATAAATTTCAAACTGTCAGAAACAACCATTTCAACTACAGAGCTGCAATTATAAAATGTCTTTTCCCCTATAGAAATTATATCTTTTCCGAAAAAGACCTCTTCAACATTCTTGCAATTATAAAAAGCTCTATCCCCTAAAGTCGTTATTCCGTCTTCTATCACTATTTTTAATATATTGTTTCTTGAAGAATACCAGGGAACATTTCTGTATGAGGCATAATCATGCATCTCTCCCGTTCCGCTTATGGTTAACACGCCGGAGTCATCGAGCACCCAGTTAACACCTGTTCCACAGGTGCCGGAACTTGCGGCATTTACCGTAACTGCCGTAAAAACAGTTAAAATAAATAAGGCAAGAATAATTGACAGTTTAAAAATTTTATTCATAAAAACCTCCGATTTTAAAACTCCCCCGGAATAAAATTCCGGGCGATGCTGTTAGATTGTTTTGGGATTAGTTGCAGTCGGTTACCTGGTAGGGGGTATCCAGCGCACCGCCAACGGCCTTCTTCAAGATTGCCTTCTGTGCAGCGGTGAGTGTGTAATCCGTACCTCTGTCAGCTGCCTTTTCACGGAGAGCACCGGAAATGGAAGTGATGTCGCAGTCATCAATGTCCATATTCTCGAAGCGGCAGAGCCAGATGTAAGCGAACATCAGTCGACCGAAGTCGCTGGAGTGAATGGTATCACGGTACAGTTCCTTATCGGTCATTGCAGTTCGTGCATTCTGCTGTGCGGTACCGGAGGGCAGAATGTAACTCCAGTTAGCAGCGCCAAGCACCACATCCTGCACCGTATCCACAATGGCTTCGTACATGGCGTTGGAGTC
>JAZOOC010000271.1:0-6461 GCA_045654825.1 Clostridia bacterium
ATCGCAGGAATTTCTAAAGGTAAAAACAAGGCTGAAATTTCTCTGTCCTATAACGCAGGAAATTATAAAACATCTATAGCGCCTGCAAACAGCTTTACATTTAATAATAATTATTCTTTATCTGAAACAAAAAGCAATATAAATGGTATCGTTTCATTAACAGAAACAGAATTGAAAAACATTGATAATCTTGAAGGCTTTTCATCTGAAGAATGGAGGATAGATGAAGAACAAAACTATCCTTATCCTCAATTGAAAGAAAACAAATTCGGAACATTGAAGTTTGAATACAGCAAAATTACAAATGGGTGTTTATATTTTGAAGCTGAAGATGGAATTGCCCTGCCCACCGAAGTTGTTACAAAGACAGATATAAAAACTTCAGGCGGAAAATATGTTTATTTCCACAAATCTCATACCGAAATAAATATAAACGCTCCTGAAATTCCTGAGCCGGCAATATCCTTTGATTTTGAACTTGATAAAAAAACAGATATTACCGTCTGGTTAAGAGTTCGTGTTCAGAATGCATCGGAAGACAATATGTTTATGGGAGTCAACGGTCAGTATCAGCTCCTTTATCTTTCCGTTGATAACGATTTTTACTGGAAAAAGGTTAAAAAGATAACTCTTGACCCCGGTGTTCACTCAATTGATCTTTTCCCAAGAGACTATACATCGGTAGATAAAATTTTAATCACCGATGTCGGATCTTTTATTCCGTCGGATTTAGGCGGTTCGCCGAATGATCCGGTAGAACAGATTATCAGTCATAAGGGACCAGAATTTAAACCAACTATAGGTCATCCCAGAGTTTATATAACAAAGAGCAGACTCAATAAAATTAAAAATAATTTAACTTCTTCGCAGAATGCGAAAGCTTATGAAAAGCATTTGCAGTATCTTAGCAATACCACAGACGGTAGCTTGCCCGAGCCTCCGTCATCAAGCAATAACTTTGATTCTAAGGTTTTGGAGATAATCGAAAGCAGAGCTTTTGATTATGTTATAAACGGCAATGAAGAGTCGGGCTTATCAGCCATATCTTCGTTGAAGAATTTTATGTCTACCGTTACTATGGATGATACGCTCTATTGGGGATTCTATAGCTATGCAGGCGAAGCTATTCATAAGCTTGGTATTGTATATGACTGGTGTTATCCGCTTCTTGCAGCTGACGATAAGGAGTTTTTCCATAAAATGTTTATTGCACTCGCTCAGGGAACAGAAATCGGCTGGCCTCCCGTTGAACAGCCTCTTAATACAGGGCATGGTGCGGAAACACAACTTATGAGAGATATGCTTGCCGCAGGTATAGCTATGTATGACGAATATCCTTATATATATAATAATGTAGCGGGAAGATTTTTTGATTCAGCTGTTAAATTCAGAAAAGAATTTACAAGCAAAGGGAACTTCCATCTTGAAGGCGACCACTATGTTCAGGTAAGATACGGAGCGGAGCTCGGTGCTGTTCTTCTTTTTGATGCGCTCGGATTGTCGAATATATTCGGTGAAGAGCATGGTACCATTCCATTTTGGTTAATTTATGCAAGAAGACCTGATGGTTCTACCTTAAGAAGCGGTGACTCGATGCATGATTCTCATCCTATCGGAAAATATTATGATTCTTATTATGAACTGATGTTCCTTGCTTCCAACTATTATAACGATCCGTATATTAAAAACGAAGCAATGAGAGAAAGTATCAATCTCGAACCTGAAACACCTTATGCAAATCAGTCCCTCTCACCGGTTGAAATACTTGTTTTTAATAATCCTGACTTAGAGCCGCGTCCTATGAAGGAGCTGCCGCTAACAAGATATTTTCCCTCACCTCAGGGAGGAATGATTGCCCGTACAAGCTGGGCAGACGGTATAGACTCTCCTGCGGTTGTTGCTGAAATGAAGATTGCGGAATATATATATTATGGACATCCACATCTTGATGCGGGAAGCTTCCAGATTTATTATAAAGGAAATCTTGCAGCAGATACCGGTTACTACGGAACAAATGTAGGAACAGGAAGCGATACGGATAATATGGGAAGAACCTATGCAGGTTCAGTTCATTTTCATAACTATCAGAGAAGAACAATTGCCCACAACTCAATGCTTGTATACGATCCTAACGAAAAATTTGTAAGCGGTTCAGGAGCCCCTCTTGCCAACGACGGGGGACAGAGATATGTAATTCAACAGGCTTCTGATAGCTTTGATGAGTTTATGAAGCATTATGATACAAGATGGAAGCGCGGCGAAACTCTTGCGCACGAATTTGGGCCTGATCCCATAACTCCTGATTATACATATCTTAAGGGTGATATATCCTATGCTTATTCAAATAAAGTAAAAGGTTACGAAAGAAGCTTTATGTTCTTAAATCTTAATAATGAACAGACTCCTGCAGCAATGCTGGTGTTTGACAGAGTGGAATCTGCCAATTCTTCTTTTAAGAAAACCTGGCTTCTCCACGGAAGAGAAGAGCCTGAAATTACCGGAAATCATGTAGTTATGAAAGATACTTTTGACGGGCATAACGGAAAACTTACTTTAGATACGCTTCTTCCCGAAAATCCGTCTATAGAAAAAATTGGCGGACCCGGCAATGACTTTTTTGTTGATGGTGTAAACTGGAACGGCCTTCCTGCAGACGGCGGTTCAAACGAAAGCACAGATGCATGGAGAGTAGAAGTATCACCTTCAAAGCCTCAGAATGAAGATGTATTCCTCAATGTTATGCAGGTATCTGATGCTAATGATACAAACGAACCCTTGAAAGTAACAGGTGTATATACAGATACCCATGCAGGTGCAATAATATCCGATCGTGTTGTTCTTTTTGGAATAGAAAGAGACAGATTGAAAAAAGATATTTCCTTTGGCTTTGAACAGAGCGGTAAATATAAAATCGCTGTTGCAGACCTTTATGAAGGCACCTGGGCAGTATATAAAGATAACGAAAAAATATCTGAAGTTATTGTTACAAAAGACGGCGGTATTGCTTATTTTGAAGGTGAAAACGGAAACTATACTTTAAAAAGAATAAGCAATAATGGAATAAAAGAGAAAATAACAAAGGAATTTGTTCCCGCGAATGATATTTATCTTATAGACAACGACAAATTTATATATTCAAATATAAGTGTTGAAAACGGCACAAGCGTTATTCCTTGTGAGGAGCTTTCAAAAATACTCTATGTAGATATAATTTCACAGGATGACAACCAGTGCACTTTAAGCGGTTATGGAAAAACATTAACTTTAAAGAATGATTCTGTATATGCTGAAGGAACCGAAAGCATAACTATGAATGTTGCTCCAAAATTAATTAATGGTAAATTATATGTTCCGTTAAGAGCAGTTGCTGAGTATTTTTATCGTGAGGTTACATATACTCAGTATCCGCCATCAATAACCCTATCTTCGAAGGCATCCCTTCCTGAAGAAGGATATGTATCGATTATAGATTGCAGCTGGAAGGCTAACCTTGATACTACAAATGGTTATATGAGCTATGATAATAATATTGGAACAGGCTGGGCAACTGCTGCAGCTGCCGGTACAGGCGAATGTGAAATAACATATGATTTCGGTACTCCTCAGAGCATAGCAGGAATTACTGCAAGCTTTGCAAGAAGTAATGCTCGTGCTTTCAAATTTGATATATTTGCGTCGGAAGACGGCGAAAGCTGGATTAAAGTTATATCTGACGGAGAAACACAGCTTACCGAAGATACCAATCCGTATCAGGATATTAACTTTGTTGAAACTGTAAATGCAAAATATATCAAATATGTTGGTAAGGGTAATACATCAAATAATGCTAATAACATACTCGAAATAAAATTCAGAAAGGGCAATTAATATGAAAAGACCGGAATTAAGTGAGCTTTCATTAAAGGAAAAAATTTCTCAGTTGCTAATGATTAATCAATATACCTTGTTGCAAAGAACAGAGATTGATGAAAGACAACAGCGAACTCCTTTAGAACAAAAGGAGATAATGGAAAAATATCAGTACGGAAGCCTTTGGGCTACAGGAAATATGAAACTTAATGTTCCTAATATGGCAGATATAAATATCGGCTATAAGGTTACAACTGCTGAATATAAGGAATGGATAGACAAAACTTCCGCTCCTGTTCGCTTACCCATGCTTATAGGTACTGATTGTGAAAACGGCGGGGGAGTTATTTTCTCGGATGCAACTCAGGTAAGCTCACCACTTTCAATAGGTGCAGCAGCAAGTCCCGAGCTTGCGTATGAACTCGGTGCTGCCATAGCCCGTGAAATTAAAATAGCCGGATGTAACTGGCGTTGGACTCCTATTGTTGATCTTGCAAACAGATTTTGCGGTGTTGATGTTGGCAGAGCATATTCGGATAATCCTGAGCTTTTAGCTGATATTGCGGTAGCTCATATGAAGGGTATGCAATCCGAGGGAGTTGCAGCAACAGCAAAACATTTCCCAGGCACAGACCCATATGAATTCAGAGATTCTCATATTGTTACAACAGAAATAATACTTTCTTTAGAAGAATGGGAAAAAACACAGGCAGTAACATTTCAGAAAATGATTGATGCAGGTGTTTATACCATTATGATAGGGCACAAGGCATTCCCTGCTGCTGATGATGAAAAATTAAACGGATACACAATCCCGGCTACAATGTCAAAAAAAATTATAGAAGGCATACTTCGAGAGAAAATGGGCTTTAAAGGTCTGGTTATAACAGATGCTGTAACTATGGCAGGTCTAACTTCGATGTGCGATTACGATGAAATGCTTATAAGACTTATAAATGCGGGAAATGATATTCTTCTCGGTATCAATCCAACTGATTACGAAATAGTTGAAAAAGCAGTTCTTGATGGAAAAATTCCTATGGAGAGAATTGATACTTCATGTAACAGGGTTCTTGAACTTAAGGAAAAACTTGGTCTTTTTGATAAAGATGATGAAGTTTTAAATATTGAAAGTGAAGCTGAAAAAACCCGTGCTATTGATGTTAAAATTGCTGAAAAAGCTGTTACAATGCTTTGCAATAATGGTATCGTTCCCTTAAATAAAGAAAAAATTAAAAAAGTTGCAATCATTTGCTCTACTCATGTGGAACAGACTTATGATGAAATTAAAGTCATGATTGATGAGTTTGAAAAAAGAGGAGCAAAAGCGGATTTAATCAAACATCTTGAAACCAAAGAAATAGTTCAGGAAATAGCAGAAAATTATGATCTTATAATTTATGCAGGATATGTTGCACCGCATCGTCCTATGGGTATGCCGTCTCTTTATGGTGATGAAATGTTCACATATTTCAATGCTTTTTCCTTTGGTAAAGAAAAATCAATTGGTGTTTCAATGGGTTATCCGTATCTTTATCACGATACAATGCAGGGCGCAAGAACATTCTTTAATATCTATTCTACTGCTCCCAACAGTCAGATTGCATTCGTTAAAACTCTTTACGGAGAATTACCTTTGAATACTCATTCTCCTATAGATATAGAACCTAAATTAAGATATGTATATTGTTAAGTCCAATAAAAGAAGAAAGAACAAAACTAATAATATGAAATGAGGCGAACATATGAAAGTACAGAGTGTTACGGGTCCTTTAAGCAGAGAGGAATTGGGCGTTGTAAGCCCTCACGAACATGTTTTTATAGATATTTCAGCTTTTTATCTTCCAAGGGAAATAAAAGATTTCGATAATTCAGAAAATGTTAAGGTTGCCATTGATAATCTCGGTGTGTTAAACAGAGATCCCTACGCTTTAAAAGACAATCTTAAAATGACCGAATTTGAAATTCAGCAGAAAGAACTTTCCTGGTTCAAGCTTTCGGGCGGAAAAACTATTGTTGATGCCACCACCAACGGAATAGGAAGAGATCCCAAGGCATTAAAGCAGATTTCCGAAAACACAGGCGTTAACATTATTGCAGGCGCAGGTTACTATGTTTATTCCACACATCCGAAGGAACTCGAAAAAATGAGCCTTGAGGAAATTGCAGATACAATTGTAAAAGAAGTGGAAGAAGGTCTCGACGGAACCGATATCAAAGCAGGTATTATCGGAGAAATCGGAATAAGCGAAGTGTTCAATGAAAACGAAAGAAGAGTTCTTCGTGCATCTGCTATCGCACAGAAAAAAACAGGTGTCGGAATCAATGTTCATATCAATCCCTGGACTGTTAACGGTATTGAAGCTGCTGATATTCTTTTGTCTGAAGGTGTTTCGCCAGATAAAATATGTATTTCCCATATAGATGTTGAAGGAGATATAGATTATATACATACACTTCTTAACAAAGGTGTATATGTTGAATTTGATAATTTCGGTAAACAGTATTATGTTGATAAGGATGCCCGTCACGATGGCTACGGACAATTTATAAGTGATGTTGACAGAGTAAGGCTTTTAAAAAGACTTATTGAAGAAGGATATAAAAAACAG
>JAZOOC010000272.1:0-13440 GCA_045654825.1 Clostridia bacterium
GGGCCTGACAGACTAAAAGCTGTTGATATTATCAGAACAACACCTTATCCCGGATTTCCCACCGATGCACAGTCGGTTTTAAGTACGGTGCTTTCGGTTGCTGAAGGAACGAGTATTATAGTAGAAACTATATTTGAGCAAAGATTCAAGCATATAGAAGAACTCAAGAAAATGGGTGCGGATATAACTGTAAACGGAAGCTGTGCGGTTATAAAGGGTAAAAAGGAAATTTACGGTGCCAAAACAGCGGCGCCCGATTTAAGAAGCGGAGCTGCGTTGATAGTAGCAGGATTATCCGCTAAAGGAAAGACTGAAATATTAAATTCCTGTTTTATAGAAAGAGGATATGAGGATTTGGCAGGGGAGCTTAGCTCGCTCGGTGCTGATATTGAATTTACAGAGGGATAAAATGGTTGAAAAAAATGTACGGAGTATGCCTTTGAGCTCGTTGGAGCAAAGAAGACAGAAGAAAAGAAAGAAAAGAATTAAAAGAAGAATAATTATTATAAGTATTCTTATTGTCTTTGCGGGAATAGGAATGCTTTTTACGCCGATTTTTAACCTTAAAGAAATAGAAATCACAGGAAATCTTAAACTTAAAAATGAAGAAATAATAAAAACAGGCAATATAATTACCGAAAAAAATATTTTTTCAGTTAATCTTAAGAAAACAGGAACGGCAATTTCAAATATCCCTTTTGTCAATACAGTTGAAATAAAAAGAAAACTTCCCGGCACACTTGTAATAAATATAACCGAATCTGTTCCTGTTGCATATGCCGCGTATAAAAATATGTATGTGGTAATAGATAAAAACGGGAAAGTTCTTGAACGCACAAATGATAAATCGGGGTATTTTGTTCCTCAGGTAATGGGTATTAATGTTTTAAAAGCAGATCCGTCTTTTAAAATTTCTGTAAAAGATGAGGAAAATTTCAAAAAAACACTTGAAATTTTAAGAGATTTGTATAATAATAATTTTATAGATAAGATATCATCAATAAGTATGTCCGAAAACGGAATAAATCTTAAAATTAATGATAATCTTACTATTGAAATGGGAAGCTATGAACAGTTTAATGCAAAGGTTGTAATGGTTAAGGAGATTGTATCCTCTCTGCCTAAAGATGCTGTCGGTGTTATAGATGCAAGAAATGCCAACCGTGTGTATTACGACAGTGCATTGCCGGAGGAAATAAAACCGAAGGAAGAGAAAAAAGAAACCGTTTCTGAAGCTCCCGAAGAATAATTAACGAAAGGGAACCTTAGATGAAAAATATTAAAGCTCAGGTGGCAATAGGTATAGTGTGCCTTGTATCAGGCTTTTTTGTAACACTTCAATTAAGAACGATGGACGACAGCAAAGTAAGTGCGTATCCCAGCCAGATAAGACTTGAGCAGACGCAGGAACTCCTTCGTATGGAAAAAGATAAAACCGAAACCCTGTATCAGCAGGTTATGGAATATAAAGACGAAATAGAAGAATATCAGCAAAGAGCCGCAGCAAACGACGGTGCGGTTGATATGCTGATGAGCGACCTTAGTAAAAACAAACTTCTTGCGGGAACGGTATCCGTAGAGGGCCCGGGAGTTGTTGTTACTATGGAAGACGGCACTGCAATAGCAGGCGCTATGGAAGACGAAAATATATATGTAGTTCACGATGATGATGTTTTAAGAGTTTTAAATGAGCTTCGTGCAGCAGGTGCGGAAGCAATTTCGATAAATGACCAGAGAGTTGTTACTTCAAGCGAAATAAGATGTGCAGGTAATACCATAAGCATTAATAATACACGCACAGCCGCTCCTTTCGTTATAAAAGCAATAGGAGATTCAGAACAGTTAAAAAGCGGACTTACCATGCGCGGAGGTGTGGTTGACGAACTTTCAAGATGGATTAATCTTAAGGTTGAAACCAAATCTGCAATAACCTTGCCGGCATATACGGGAAATACCAATTTCAAATATGCCGTTCCGGTATCAAATGCGGAAGCCGGCGGAAAAACCAATCAGAAAAAGGAGTAAGGTTAAATGGTAATCGGAATAATATGCTTGCTTGCGGGAATACTTCTCGGATATGTAACCAATTTTCAGGTGTCTGCGGAACTTAGTGTATATATAGCAATAGCGCTTCTTGCATGCTTTGACTCAATTCTTGGCGGAATTGTTGCAAATATCAATAAAAACTTTGATTTGTGGGTTTTTATGTCAGGGTTCTTCACAAACGCACTGCTTTCAATCGCGATTATATATATCGGCTCAAAGGTCGGTTTGGACCTCTATATCGGAGTAGTTGTTGTGTTTATTATGAGAATTTTTCAAAATTTTGCAATAATTCGAAGATTTCTATTGAATAAATATTTTCAATCTGTTAAAATAAAAAAGAATAGTGTGGATAATTAATTTTATATAAAGAATACTTAGGAGGAAAAAGCTATGGCAAACGAAATGGCGTCAGGCGCGGTTATTAAAGTAATCGGTGTCGGCGGAGCAGGCAATAATGCCGTAAACAATATGGTTTCAAACCAGCTTGCAAATGTTGAATTTATCGCAATAAATACAGATGGACAGGCAATACATAATTCTCTTGCATCAACAAAATTGCAGATAGGCGAAAAAATAACAAAAGGATTGGGCGCAGGTGCAAATCCCGAAGTGGGAAGAAAAGCTGCTGAAGAATCCAGCGAAGAAATCGCACAGCTTATTAAAGGTGCAGATATGGTATTTATCACCGCAGGTATGGGCGGCGGAACAGGAACAGGCGCTGCTCCTGTTGTTGCAGCTATCGCAAAAGAACTTGGCATATTAACTGTTGGTGTTGTAACAAAACCCTTCACATTTGAAGGCAGAAAAAGAAATATGACTGCAAATAAAGGTGCAGAAGATTTAAAAGAAAATCTCGATGCGCTTATGGTTATCCCCAACGACAGACTTCTTCAGGTTGTAGAAAAAGACACAAGTCTTCTTGATTCTTTCAAAATTGCTGATGATGTTCTTCGTCAGGGTGTTCAGGGCATAACAGATGTAATTATGGTTAACGGTATCGTAAACTGTGACTTTGCAGATGTTAAAGCTGTTATGAAAAACAATGGCTATGCTCATATGGGTATCGGTTACGGTAAAGGCGAAAATGCTGCAGAAGATGCTGCAAGATCCGCAATCGAAAGTCCTCTTCTTGAAACTTCTATCGATGGTGCAAAAGGTGTTCTTGTTAATATTACAGGTAACAGTGGTCTTTCACTCTTCGATATCAATACTATCAATACAATCATTCAGGATAAGGTTGCTGTTGATGAAGAATTCTACATATTCGGCGCAGTTATTGATGAAAATCTTAAAGATGAAATCAAAGTTACTGTTGTTGCAACAGGCTTCGATTCAAACGCTAAGGTTGTAGAACCTTTCCCTCCTCTTACTCCTTTCGGTGCAAAGAAAGAAAATAAAGAGGAAGAGGAAGCTATCGGCGAAATGCCTTCAGCTCCCGCAAAAGATGAACTTGATATTCCTAAATTTTTAGGAGATATTGGCGGAAGAAGATTTTAATAACTGATTAAAAGGATGTTAAAAAACTCCGGACCGCAAGAAAAGGCTAAAACAGGATAGTCTGAATAAGTCAAATCCTGAAAATAAGAAATACAAGGAGCAGTTTAAAAAGTGGTTTCACTTTTTGAACTGCTCCTTAAATTTTACACATTTTTAAATCCTTCGCCAATTACCTCTCTTGCCTCTGAAATAACAATAAAGGCATTTTCATCTATCGAATATACCGCTTTCTTTAAATCCGGTATTTCCTTTGGCTTTAAAACACAAAGAAGAATTGTTTTATCTTCTTTAAGATACATTCCTTTTCCGTAAATTCCGGTTACTCCTCTTTCAAGCTTTGAGGTTATAATTTCAGAAATTTCATCACAGTTTTTCGATATTATAAAAACCGACTTCGCAAAATCGCCTTTAACAAGTATTATATCTGCAACTCTTGCAGCTATATATAAAGTCAGTACAGAATAAAATGTTATTACAAAATCTTTGAAAACTATTCCCGATACCGCAATTATTATTGCATCTATAATAAATATAATATAAGTTACAGATAAAAAGGGACAAAGCTTATTAATCATAACAGCAGCTAAATCACTGCCGCCTGTTGATGCGTTAACAGAAATAACAAGCCCTAAACCAGCACCTACCGTTACTCCGCCACATAATGAGGAAATAAGTCTGTCGTCATTAAAAAGCTGAATTACAGGAAGAATTTCAAGAAAGGCTGAGCATAATACTATTCCCAAAACAGTTTTTATAATCTCTTCTTTCGTTAAATATTTAAAAGCAAATATAATAAGTATTAAATTCAAAACAAGAGTTGTAACAGATAAGGGAACGGAAAAGCTGTAAAATAAAATTGTTCCGATTCCGCTTACTCCGCCTGTAGATATTTTTTCAGGCAAGAGAAAAAAATTAATCCCCAATGCAACAAGAAAAGAGCCTAAAGTTATATATAATATGCTTTTTTTCATTTGATCACCCGAATGTATTTTTCCCGGTTTTTATTTTGTGCAGAAATATTGACCTTAATACTGAAAAATGTTATAATTTACCCGAGGTGAAAGAAAATGATTAAACATATTATTTTATGGAAATTAAAAGACGAATTAACAAACAAGGAAGAAATAAAAAAAGGTATAAAAGAGGGGCTCGAAGGTCTTAAAGGCAAAATTCCCGGACTTATAGATATTAAGGTCTATACCGAAGGTTTGCCAAGCTCAAATATGGATTTAATGCTTGATTCGTCATTTGAAAGCGAAGATGCATTAAAGGGATATTCAGTTCATCCCGAGCATGTAGCGGTGGCTGACGGCAAAGTAAGACCATATACTGCTCAAAGAAGCTGTCTTGACTTTGTTATATAATCAATATAACCGGATTATTCTGTTTTCCTTAATCGTTTTTTTAACATCAATAATTCTTTGATTTGCCGAGCCTTTGAATTTAAGGCCCGGCATCTTTTTTTCTATATCAAATCTTCCGTCAACCAATATATCTATATATTGAAGTGCGTTTATTGCATCTTCTCTTTTTAAAAGCTCTTCAAAGGTATAGCCGGTATAACACCATATATCGAGATTAAGCTTTTTAACATCTTTTATAAAATCAGATACTTCTTCAATGTTTTCAGGGCAAGGCGGCTGGCCGCCGCTTATCGTAACTCCCTGAAGAATGAAGTTGTCTTTAATCTTACGAAGAATTTCCTCTTTTTTGAATTTTTCACCGTAGTTATAATCCCAGGTCTTTTCATTATGGCATCCGGGGCAATGATGCGGACAACCGCTTACAAATAAAACTGCTCTCCAGCCTTCGCCGTTTGAAATGCTTTCTTCGTAGAAACCGGATATGTTCATTGATGTGTCACCCTGTCTTTTAATTCAGCAAGCTTGCCCTTGTTCCATCTTGAAGTTGTTCCTACAAGATATCCGGTTATTCGCTGGATAGTATCAAGATTTTCGCTTCCGCATACAGGACATCTTATAATATCAGCCTCCGCATTTTCAAATCCGCAGTTCATACATCTTGTTCTTGTATGATTAACTGAGCCATATCCCATATTGTATTTGTCCATAAGGTCAACAACAGCTTCTATTGTTTTGGGATTATGGGTAGCATCGCCGTCGAGCTCAATATAGAAAATGTGACCGGCATTGGTAAGCTCATGATAAGGAGCTTCAATTTCCGCTTTGTGTTTCGCGGTGCATTTATACCATACAGGAATATGGTTGCTGTTGGTATAATAGTCTTTATCAGTAACACCGTTTACTTTGCCGTAAATTTTTTTATCCATAGAAGTAAATCTTCCTGCCAGCCCCTCTGCCGGAGTTGCAAGGAGAGTATAGTTCAGGTCATATCTGTCTGATAAAACATCGCAGTCTTTTCTCATCTGTCTGATAATTTTAAGTCCGAGTTTTTGTGCCTCTTCGTTTTCGCCGTGATGAAATCCGCAGAGAACGGTAAGAGCTTCCGCAAGACCGATAAAGCCGATACTTAAAGTTCCGTGTTTCAAAACTTCTTCAACCTTGTCCCATGGGTTTAATTTTTCACTGTCCTGCCATAATCCGGACATAAGAAGAGGGAATTGCTTTGCCAATGCGCTGCACTGGAATTTATATCTGTCGTAAAGCTGTCTTGCGGTAAGATAAGTGTATGCGTTGAGCTTTTCAAGATATATACCTTCAACGATTCTTTTATAATCTTCGGTCATAAACTTATCACTACCCTGACCAAGCTCGAATTTAAGATGTGTTTTTTCCTGCGCTTCAAGAGCTGCTTCAAAAGCGATTTTAACGAGATTAACAGTGGAGAAAGAAAGATTTCCTCTTCCTACACTTGTTTTTTCTCCGTGTCTGTTTCCGAATACTCTTGTTCGGCATCCCATTGTTGCCACTTCATAATAATGGCGGTTCGGATCATTTATATCCCATTTTTCGTGTTGATTAAAGGTTGCACCAAGATTTACAAAGTTAGGGAAAAATCTTTTCGCGGTTACTTCACAAGCCATTTTGTATAAATCATAGTTTCTGTCGGTTGGCTCATAGTTTACTCCACGCTTTTTCTTCCATATCTGAATAGGGAATATGGCGGTTTCGTTGTTACCTACTCCGCGAAGTGTTGATGAAAGCATTTCTCTTATGATACATCTTCCTTCTGCTGAAGTATCAGTTCCGTAATTGACAGAGCTGAAAACAACCTGATTTCCGCCCCTTGAATGAATTGTATTCATATTGTGTATAAAGGCTTCCATAGATTGATGAACACGTTCAACGGTGCGGTTTATACAGCTTTGCTTATATCTTTCTTTTCCGCTTAAATCGCCTAAATCACTTTTGATATAATCATCAATTTCGCAATCATATAATTCTTCAAGGTTTTCTCCCGTAAGCTCGGCAACTCTTTTAACCTCTTCAATATAGGTTTTTCTTACATAGGGTGCAAGATAAAAATCAAAAGCCGGAATTGCCTGACCGCCGTGCATTTCGTTCTGAACAGTTTCCATAGAAATACAGCCGATTATTCCTGCGGTTTCAATTCTTTTTGCAGGACGCGAGCTCCCGTGTCCTGCTCTGAATCCGTCGTTTAAAATAGCATTTAACGGATGTTGTATACAGGTAAGGCTTTTTGTAGGATAATAATCCTTATCGTGGATATGCAGATAACCTGCTTTTACGGCTTCTCTTGCTTCTTCCGATAACAGAAAATCATCAACGAAGGGTTTTGTGGTTTCTGATGAAAATTTCATCATCATTCCTGCAGGTGTGTCTGCGTTCATATTAGCATTTTCTCTTGTTATATCGTTGGATTTTGTTTCGATTATTTCAAGAAACATATCCTTTGTTTTTGATTTTCTTGCAATATCTCTGTTGTATCTGTATGTAATATAGCAGCGTGCAACCTCTTTGCGGTCTGATGCCATAAGTTCATTTTCGACAAGATTCTGAATTTCGTTTACACTCGTCTGAAATCTGTCGCCAAGCTTTTTGATTACATTATCTGTAACTTTTTCGGTAAGCTCCATATCTATTCCGCCCGAAGTATGGGACATAGCCAGATTAACCGCTTTAATTATTCTTTCTTTGGAAAAGTCACAAACTCTTCCGTCTCTTTTTACAACCTGCATGACCGTTTCTCCTTAAATAACAAAAATTAAAGCTTGTGCGGCAAAATCGCTAATCCCCCTCAATTAACGTGCTTGCCATACAAGCTTAATAAACTCTTATAGCTCCCACCGAGCTAAGTTCAAACACAGGCAGGTCTCCTGGCTCACAGAATCGCTTTTGTTTCCTTCCCGAAAAATCAGTGGCTGTAAACAAAATAACTGCATACAGTAGCGGGGGCTGCAACGGAATTTGACCGTTTTCCCTTTTCATCCTTACGGACACCTGTGTATATATTGAATTAAAACACAATATCTTGTGTTTGCATAGAAAATCATACCATATATATTGAGTTATGTCAATAGCTAATTTAAAAAAATGAAAAAAGTACAGATTATAAATAAAAAAACCCCGAACAAGTCGGGGTTTTAACCGTTTTATATTCTGTCGTTACTTCCAAGAACATTGATAATCTTGTGTTTAACAAGGTCTTTAATATTTGCTCTTGCAGGAGAGAGATACTGTCTGGGATCGAAGTGATCGGGATGAGCGTTGAAGTATTCTCTTATTGAACCTGTCATAGCAAGTCTTAAGTCGGAGTCGATGTTGATTTTACAAACAGCAGATTTAGCAGCCTGTCTTAACATATCTTCGGGAATACCGATAGCATCAGGCATATTACCGCCGTTGGAGTTAATCATTTCAACATATTTGGGGATAACAGAAGAAGCACCGTGTAAAACAATGGGGAATCCGGGGAGTTTCTTTGTTATTTCTTCCAATATATCAAATCTTAACTGGGGTTTCTGACCGGGTTTGAATTTGTAAGCACCGTGGCTTGTTCCGATTGCGATAGCAAGAGAGTCAACGCCTGTTCTTGCAACGAATTCTTCAACTTCTTCAGGTCTTGTGTAACAAGCATCTTCGTCGGAAACATTAACATCATCTTCGATACCTGCGAGTTTACCAAGCTCACCTTCAACAACTACGCCTCTTTCGTGAGCGTATTCAACAACCTTCTTTGTAAGAGCAATGTTGTCTTCGAAAGAATGTTTTGAACCGTCGATCATAACCGAAGAGAAACCGCCGTCGATACATGATTTACAGATTTCAAAATCATCACCGTGGTCAAGATGAACACAGATAGGAAGATCAGTATCTTCAATAGCAGCTTCTATAAGCTTCATAAGATATACATGTTTAGCATATTTTCTGGCACCTGCGCTAACCTGAAGGATAAGAGGTGAGTTAACCTCTTTAGCAGCTTCGGTAATACCCTGGATGATTTCCATGTTATTAACATTGAAAGCACCGATAGCATAACCGCCTTCGTAAGCTTTTTTGAACATTTCTTTAGATGTTACGATTGGCATTTTAATTACTCCTTTGTATATAATAAAATTTTAAACTTCATATATTATAGCATATATTAGTTACAATGTCAAAGCTAATTTGGTATTTCGTCATCAATAAATATTTTAAGAGCCGCAACAACCGGAACCCCGAGTATCATTCCGAGCGGTCCGAACACATCACCCAATACAACAACTGTGATAAGAACAGTGAGGGGAGATACCCCTACCGAACGGCCGATAATTTTCGGTTGAATGATATTTCCGTCGATTTGTCCGAGGATAAGCTGAAAAGCTAAAACCCAGAGGGCTTTTAGCGGACCGAAAGTAAATGCACAAACAATATATTCGATTATTCCTGCAACTATCGAGCCGAAGAAAGGAATCATATTTCCGAAAGCTACTATAACCCCAAGTAAAACTGCATAAGGAACTTTGAAAAGTGCAAGAACTATTGCAGTTACTGTTCCTATAAGAATTGCATCAAGGGCAAGTCCGGAAAAATACGAATGGAAAAGATTTATGATTTTTCCTGTGTAATTAAATAACTTGAACTGTTTGTCTTTAAAAAGATATTCTTTTATTCTTCTTATGTGATTTGACATTCTGTCTTTATAAAGAATGAAGTAAACTGAAAATATAACCGATAAAAAGAAAGTTATAAATGAATTAGCAATCTTGCTTATTATGGCTATAATTGAGTTTATAGTATCGGTATTAATATACTTAACAAGCTTTTCATATAAGTTTATATCTTTGGTAAGGTCTTTTAAAGTATCGTTTTTTTCAACAAAACTCATAATCATCTGATAATATGCCGGAATGTGATTTACAAGGTCCTGAACATTTTTTATAACAACAGGAATAATAAATCTTATTAAAACCAGCAGAAAGAGAAGTATGATTATATATATAAAAATAACACTTAAAGTCAATGCTTTATTTTGTATGAATTTAAACTTGCATTTATAAAGCTTATCAGCCAGCCTTTTAACAGGGCGGTATGTGAAAAACGCAATAACAGCTCCAATAATGACCGGAGTAAGCACCGTTAAGAATTTTAAAATTGCTCCGGTAAGATATCCGAGATTATCAATAGCTTTATAGGTTATAATGAGAATTATACCGACAAGAATATATTGCCAGTATTTTTTGTCCGTAAATTTCATCTTTATCCTCCGTAAATATGTATTAGTTTTCCACTAATATAATATCATCACCGATTTTTTTTATACATTCCCAGGGTATGATATAGTCTTCGTTTTTACCAAATATGCCAAAATATTTCGAGCATGCAGGAACGCGCAGAGCAGTGATAACTCCTTTGCAAATATCAAATTCAATATCGCAAACATATCCGAGTCTTGTTCCGTCGCAGATATTTATAACTTCTTTCTTTTGCAAATCAGCAATAGTCTGCATAATAATCACCCATATTATTCTATGAGAAGATTAATTATTTATGATAATTTTCGTTAGATATTATTTTAAAGCTTCTGTAAATCTGTTCGGTGAGCATAAGCCTTGCAATATTGTGAGGAAATGTAAGGTCAGACATTGAAAATTTAAAATCTGCCATGTTTTTTATTTCTGTGCTTAAACCGTGAGAACTTCCTATAATAAAGTCAATTTCTGAAAAGCTGTTTGCAATATCGGAAATTTTATCCGCGAATTTTTCTGAATCAAGCTTTTTCCCCTCAATACACATACATATTTTATAAGACCTGGGAGAAATTTTTGCCGAGATAAGGGTAGCTTCTTTTTTTAAAACCTCGCTTATGTCAGCAGAGGAGGGGTTATCCTTAACCGGAGAGTCAGGAATAATTACTGATTCAAACTTGCAATATCTTGTAAGTCTTTTTTCAAATTCCGCTATTATTTCATTCATTGCCTTTTCTTTTATTTTACCAACTGAAATCAGTTTGATTTTAAGCATATAACCACCAAATATATTATGGCATAAAATTTCAGATAATGCAATATCTGTATTGACATATTTTTATAAATGTGTTATATGTATTTGCAATGGAGGGGATATTATGTCAGATTTTTATAAAGACAGCTTTATAAATGCCATACCTGTATGGATAAAAAATCACAGATTGATTGCCAACTACCAGGCAGGTTTCAGATGTGATTTTTATGCAGAAGAAGAGAAAAAGTATACCTTGAAATTAACCGGAGCGAGTTATTATAAGGTTTATCTTAATGGCGAGTTTGTCGGCTATGGTCCTGCAAGAGCACCTCTCGGTTATGTTCGTACGGATGAATTAACTCTCGATGTAAAAAATGGCATAAATAAACTTGCAATTGAAGTTGCCGGATATAATTGTGCCAGCTATTATACAATGCCAATTCAATCCTTTCTGCTTGCAGAGGTTTATGAAAACGGCAAGTCGTATAAATATACCGGAAAGGATTTCAAGGGACTCGGTCTGGACAGCATAAGAGTTAAAAGATCTCACCGATATGATACCCAGAGAGCTTTCGGTGAGATATGGAATTTTGATAATTCAGACGAAATAAATAACTGGAAGCTATCGGATAATTTAAATTACATGACTCTTTATTCTTTTGATACAGCCTTGAAATATATCCCCCGTTCGGTAGAATATCCCCAATATAATATCACAGGCTTTGAAAGAATAGATGAAAAAGGGATTTTAAAACATATAGATATAGAATCCGATAAAGAAGCGATGGAAAAAATTAATCTAACAGGAAGATTTTTAATGAGAATTTCCTGTGAATGTGATGGTTATCATTGGGAAGAACTCGACCAAAATGTTATTAAAGAGTTGTACGGCAACTTTATTCCGAAAGATTTTAACGAAACGGATAATGTTTTTCTTGATGTCGATGAATATGTTATCTATAAAATGCCATGTATAAACTCGGGATTTTTAAGAAACGAAATCAAAGCACTTGAAGATGCAACCGTGTTTGTGTTTTTTGCCGAATATAATTCAGGGAACGGTATGGTGTTTAAAAAATTCAGCGGTCCCATCAATATTGTTGCATACAACCTGAAAAAAAGCGATAAGCCGTATATGCTCGAAAGCTTTGAGCCGTATAGCTGTCAGTATATAGGAATAGCCGCAACAAAGGGAAAAGTAGAGGTTTGTCCGCCCGAAATAAGAGAATTGTCATATCCCGACTATCAAAATGCACTGTTTAGTTCCGAATGTGAGGATTTGAATTTAATTTTCAATTCGTCTGCAAACACTTTCAGACAAAATACTGTAGACATTTATATGGATTGTCCGGGCAGAGAAAGAGCCGGCTGGCTTTGTGATACATATTTTCTTTCAGAATGTGAAAGGTTTTTTGCAGGAGCAAGTAAGGTAGAAAGAGTATATATGGAAAACTACACAATGGCGGAAGAATTTCCCTATATCCCTCAGGGGATGATACCTATGCTTTATCCGGGTTGTTCAAGAAAAGGTGTTTTTATACCTCAGTGGGCAATGTGGTATGTAATAGAATTGTATGAGTATGCCCAAAAAAGAGAGAATATAGATTTGTCTGTATATAAAGAGCTTGTTTATGACCTGCTTTCTTGGTTTTTACAATATGAGAATGAGTACGGACTTCTGGAAAATATGCCGGGATGGAATTTTATTGAATGGTCAAAAGCAAATGACTGGATTAAAGATGTAAATTATCCTACCAATATGCTTTATTCTCTTATGTTAAAATATATATCTGAATTGTTCGGTGATATAAAAGCAGGGGAGAAAGCTGAAAGAATCAAAAATACTGTTATAGCACAGTCGTTCGACGGAACGTTTTTCCACGATCATTCACTAAGAAATGAAAAAGGGGAGCTTATATTATGTGATGATATTTCCGAAACCTGTCAGTATTATGCTTATTTCTGCGGTTTTACAGACAGTTCGAAAAAATATTCAAAGCTTGCCGACATTGTGATAAATATCTGCGGTCCCCATAATAAAGATGAAAAATTCAAAGAGAAAGTAGCACCTGCCAATGCTTTTATAGGTAACTATCTGCGTCTTATAATTTTGCTTCGTATGAAGAAATATGCCAAAGCGGTTTCAGATGTTCGGGGATATTTTAAAGAAATGGCAAAAATAACAGGAACTTTGTGGGAATATAACGATATAGAAAGAGGAAGTCTTAATCATGGTTTCGCTGCATTTGCAGGTATCGTTATTTGCTATGGACTTGCCGGAATTTCAGATATTAACCATAAAGAAAAGAAAATATTTATGAGCAGGGAATATATACCGGATGAGAATTTCTCTTTTGAACTGAAAACGAAAGAAGGTACAATTAAAATATCTAATAACAATAAGAATAAAGAAATAATAATTCCAGAAGGTTGGAAAATAGTGAATATATAAAACAAAGGGAATGTAAAAAACTTACGTTTTTTTACATTCCCTTTTTTGTGCACTATCAGCGAAAAATAACAAGCCAAAACC
>JAZOOC010000273.1:0-8656 GCA_045654825.1 Clostridia bacterium
ACATGGCTACGATCCGACTTTGAGGTATCGCCTGTGATTGGACCTACCTCGGGAGCCCAGCCCTTGAATGTATAAGTATACTGCGCGTCTTCCGGTTTAACGGGAGTTTCACCGTGATATTCCGGAGTAGTTCCGTATGGAACATTTCCGTATGATTCAACGGTTCCGCCGTAGCAATCGTGCCAGTATACCCAGAAAACTTTTACGGTTTTGTTCCATTGAGCATACCAGGTCATATTGGATGTTGGTTCATAGCTTCCTGAAGAAAATGATACACCCGTTCCGTCCGGATTTTCTGTCCAGTGTGTGAATGTATAGGTATACTGGTCATCTTCGGGTCGATACATTTTTGATTTTTCAGGTGCTGTGATTGAATTTGAGCCGGAAGCACCTTTGGTTGTATAGGTTGTGCTGCTGCCTATATATCCTCCGTTACCGTCGAATGTTACGGTATATATTCTCGGAGTTTTATTGAACTGTGCAATCAATGTTATTGGTTCTGTTATCTTATAGTTGCTGTCAATAATATCTCCGCCTTCAACTTTCCAGCTGCCGTTAAAGGTATAAGAATATTTTTCATCGGTTGTTTTTGTGGGCTCTACCGTACCTTTGTATACCGGTGAGCTTTCATAGAACCAATCTGCTGTTAAAAGAACATTTCCGTCTCCGTCTTTCCAGGTTACGGGGTATTTGTTACGGTTATAATATCCGTAGAATACTGAATTTCCGGTTGCACCAACAGTACCGAAAGAACGCTCGTTTTCAGAATCGAAAGTGAAGTGAGTTGTATCAACTTCTGTAACTTCCTTCCAGTTATCGAGTGTGATTTCTTCACCTACTTCTCCGGTCTTTTTGATAACAAAGTTCGGATTATCGCTCCATGGATAACTTCCGTCAACCTTCTGAACAATTATGTGAAGCTCATAAGAAGTAGGAACTGTCTTCCAGGACATATACAAATCAATTACGCCATTTTCTTCAATCTGAAGATCGGGTAATTTTGCACCTAAATCTATGCGGCCCTGTTTAATTTTCCAGTAATCGGGTACATATGCAGTGCCGGTTAATTCAAAGGTGTTGGGGTTAAGAATATTTTCTTCACCGTAAACAACAACCTGATCTTCCATTGTTCCTTTAAGATATCTTTCCATACCTTCGGGAACATTCGGATGGAATTTAATTGTGGTTTTCCAAGGGGTCCAGCTTGCTACGTAAGTTTTATCCTCGTAGAGCTTATCGGAAACCGTTTCATTCCAGCCGTTGAAGGTATAACCTGTTCTTTCAAGAACAGGAGCTACAATCACAGTTCCGTGATCATGTCTTCCTGCGCCGGTATATTCAGATAGGTTTGTAGCATAACCGCCTGCAAAATCCCATGTCAGACTATATGTTGCCACACTCCATATAGCGTACACAGTTGTATCTTTATTAGGAATATTTTTGCAAGTTCCGAACAATCCGTTGCCTGCTTCGTTTTCAGCCCAGTGTGCAAAGTATGCACCTGTTTTTGATGGGTCTTTCGGTAATTTATCCGAAGAAACCGCTTCTCCCCATCTGCCTTTGATAGTGTGGTACACTTTGCCGTCTACCATATAGGTAACGGTTCTTTCAATACGCTTATAGAAAACATTGACTACAAGTGAACCATCTGCATTAATCGTCCATGGACGATGAGGTGTTGATCTTTCTACATCAACTTCGTATCCACCGTATATATCCAGATATCTGTCTGCAAAATCGGTAGGTTTAACTTCAGAATCGGTCGCACCTGTAAGTGTTTCGGTTCTTGAAGGTGTTGCATCATACTCACCGGTTTCATCAGCAAAATATGCATTGAAGGTATACGGAGTATTAGCAACAGGTTCCCATATTGCATGGTATCTCGGTATTCCCGTTGCAGGAACTGTTGTTATAACATCAACTGCAGCTCCTCCACTAAGCTCGGTTGACCAGCCTTTGAATTCATAACCTTCTCTTTTTACAACAGGAGCTTTGAATTCCTGTTCGTAGCGATAATATCCCATTGGTGAGCCTTCGGAAACAACACTTCCTCCGTTGAGATTAAATCCATCGAAGTAGAACTTATTTCTTTCGTAAAGAAGTATAATCGCCAGATCCTTTTCAGCGAAGTCTTCAGGGATTGTATATAACCGTTCAAATACGTTATCGTTGACACTTGTTGCAAATCCGTATTTCATTGAATTGAAGGTATATCCTTCGTATTTGCGTACATAATTATCAACGAATTTTGAAACATCTACAACAGATCCGGTTTCAAACAAATTGCCATCCTGGTCTCTTGTTATTTTTTCAGTTTCAAACACAGGAATATTATATGTTCCGTCTAAATTCTGTCTGTAATGAACAATATTTATTGCATAATCCTCATTTATCCATCTTGCGTAAAGTTCTACATCTCCATTTACAGGGCGTTTATCCAACAGATACTGATATCCCCAGTCATTTGTATCTTTTCCGTTCTTTACGAACCATCCGTCGAATACATAACCTTTCGCCTGCGGGATAATATTAGGAGCTAAGTCATAGTGTCCTACAACAACCTGATTATTTTCATCAAGTTTGTTAATATTTTCTCCGCCGGTAACTTTCGCACCGTTAAAGTCAAATGTTAATGTATATTTCTTGCGAGTATAATACAAATCAAGAGTTCCATCACCATCAGCAGTTATAGTGGTTTTTAAAATGCTGTCAGGATGCTCTGCATCAAAATCATATCCATCAAGTTTAAGTAAATCACTCTCGTTATAGGTTGCCTTTGTATCGGTTGTACCTTTTTTCAAATCAATACGTTCAGGAAGATAAGTTCCCCAGTTTTCTTTATCTTCAACATAATGGTTAATTCTGTATGGAGTATCGTTTGCAGGTACCCATTCACCCCAAAGTTGTTCATGTTCACCGATACCTGTGAGTCTGTATTCATCGCCCGGCTTGATTGTTCCGCCATTAAAGCCAAGGAACACATAACCACTATAAGCCATTTTTGGAACTATAACGGTTTCACCATAGTTTCGCTTATATGTTTTTGTGGAAGCCGATGTTCCGTTATCAAAATCTTTACCATTATATCCGCCTATGCGGAAGGATACATATACAGGCTTAAGATAATAATAGAATTTGAATACAGTAGAGCCGTCAGGCGCAATTACCTTTGTTTTCTCATTTTTATAGGACTGCTGATCCAAATCATATGCTTCATACTTTGAATCATACATTCCCGCATCTGCTGTTGAAAGTGTTTTGCTCTGGTCACTTGTACCGTTATTGTATGTTTTTGTTTCATACAATTCCATAGCATAGGAATATGTTTTGTCAGGATTTTCTATGGAAACAGAACGATATATCTCAACCTTGTATTCTATATCGGTTCTTGCTTCCCAGTCTGCCACTAAGATTCTGTAGGTATATCCGCGGAAATCGTCGGGCATTCTACTCTCTTCGGGGCAGGTATAGTAATCGGGCCAATATTCAACCTTTCCGCCCACATAGTCAAGATTCATTTCTTTCCAGCCTTTGAAGATATAACCTTCTCTTACAGGGTCTTCGGGCCATTCGATTGGAGCTTTTATCATAGCTGAAATAGGTTCTATAACTGTTCCGTTATCAGTAAGGAAGTTATAGGAACGAACTCCGTTTACTTCATGCCATTCGATATTAACAACACGCTGCAAGGATTTGGAAGTAAAAGCAAGAGGCGCTTTCTTCCAAGTTATCGTCATAGTTGTGCTTTCTTCTATTGAAAATTTATCAGAAGGCACAATTATGATTTTATTGTTTTCCGCATCATATCTGAATGCTCTGTTACTGAATTCAATATCAAAGTGCTCATCTTCAGAATCTATATAGCTTATCGGTTTAAGATGTTCCTCATCTTCGCCTTCAGAACCGTAAATTTCTCCCGATTTCATATCCATATAGTTCATTGAGAAGAGAAGTTCGGGCACAGATACCGCTCTTACTGAATCCACTTCCATATTAAGAATTTCGTCATCTTCTTCGTATGCAAAATCATAAACGTTTTCTATACTTCCTATGGTTAAGAATGGAAATTCATTTTCATAAATGGTTGGATCATAGGTAAGCTTTTCACTCGAAAATGCTTGTGCTTTAAACTTAATTTCAAGATACATTCCCACTTCTATTGCCAAGGCACCCGAATACTCGGTCTTTTTGCCACCCGATTCTGACCAGCCTAAACTGAAGTAGAAATATCCCCACATCTGAGCATACACTCCGGCTTCTGCTTCTATACCAACAGAATCCAGTTTGGTTGTAAATACACCAACCGCAAGCTCAAATTCAACTCCTGCTCTGAATCCCATAGTACCCATAACATAAAAGTCAAACTGATAGTGGTTTTCTTCAAGATTTATCGTATTATTGGTTACTCTTCTTTCAAACAATTTGATAGAGAAATTATATCTGTTTGCTACAGAATGTTCAAAAGTCATACCGATAGTAACATAAAGGTTTGCACTGATAACAAAATCTGCAGTAATCGAATAATTCATTATCTGTAAATAATCAAGATAACCGGTTGATTCAATAATAGGAATTTTTAAGATTTCTATCCATGCCTCTTCCGCGTTTTCCATCATATCTGCATATTTTTCTGCAAGTCCGCCGTTGGTGATGGTAGGTCTGTCTTCATCCTCGTCTATTTCCTCACCATCAATTCCGACAGTCGGAATCTGGAACTGACCCATGAATTCATCTTTTTTCTCCATGAGTTCTTTAATCTGCTTACTGATGTTGATGATTTGTTCTTCCGCTTTATTACCGGTTGCAGGTTTCCAGTTGAAGCCTTCTTCTTCATCATCTTCACCTTGTGTTTTAGCAGTAGCTGTTATACCAATCCCTGTATATGTTCCTATATCAAGGTTAGCATCAAATTTATATTCGGCAACATAAGGAATAATAAACCATTCCCATTGGGCTTCACCGTCTACATTGATATCGAAAAGAATTTCCTGTTCAAAAACAGCCTGCAATTCAATAACAAGCTTGTTATCGCCTTCGCCTACTTCAACAGTAAGGTTCATCGCAATTTCGCCGCGGATACCCCTTTGGTCTTCAAAATGAGTAAGTTTTCCAACGATGATATTAGGTTTAATTTCTTGTTCTGTTATTTCCGCTTTAACCGCCATAAGCTCCATAGCATTTTCATCTACGGGAGTGCCGTCTGCGAAAGTTATTGAATAGGATGAAAGATCCATATCGAGATCTTCGCTTAATTCCTTGAAACCGTCTGTTTCAATAGCAAGAGCGGTAAGATACTGAGCTGCCTGTTCAATAAAACCGCTTTCGGTTGCCTGAGCAAGCATATCCTGTTCAAGTTCTTCTATTTTTTCTGAAGTCATCTGTATTTCTTCATTACGTGTTGTAAAAAGGTCCATTGAAGACTGAAGCTCTGCCAAAGTTACTATGGTATATGTTATAACATAGTTTTCGTCCAAAAGCTCAATGCTTTCAACACGGGCATAAACGATGTCGCCCGTCATACCTTCTGCAAATTCACCGCTGTACATAGCGATAAAATCGCCTTTATCAACAGATGTCTGTGCATTCAATTTAAGCGCAGCATACTTACTGTCTGAAAAGTCGAGAACTGCAGGCGTAACTGTGATCTGATTTTCAATATCATCAAGGTCAGCACTTTGTGAAACAGGAAGAACATCAGGTGTGAAAAGAATATCTTCCGCTTCTGCAGTTACATAAGTGTAGCTATTTCCGTTTACTGAAAGAATTTCCACATATGCAATCTTCTGATTATCTGTTTCGCTTGTTCTTTGGTCGGGGCGAGTTCCTGCATATACAGCAACTGTATCTCCAACCGAAATAACAGTATCACCTTCGTATGTAAAGCTTCCTTCATATTTGTTGGAAGTTAACGAACCTTCTCCGTTATCTGAAGCAAGTGCAACAGAATAAAGCCCGTCAAAAGCAAGACCTGTCATATCAGATACATTCTCAACAGGTATGTATTTGATTTTTTCGTCAAGAGAAAGATTTTCGACAGGTTTCTTCTCGGTGATTATATTAAATGTACGGATGCTGCTGTTCTGTTCAATGCCGTCTATAATAAATACAGCTGATGAATAGTCACTTAATTTGATGGTGTATGTTTCACCCTGCTTAAAGTCTGCAACAACAGTTGTATCATCCATTGTATAAGGCATATCAGAATTCAGATTGGAAACATGTGTGAAATATTCAACACAGCCCTCCTGATAATCTTTTATTCCGAAAGAATATCCCTCAACTTCCTCAGAAGGTATAGTAACTGTAATATAGGTAGGTGTCTCAGCCTGTGCAACACCTTCAGTTACCTGCATTTTTGCATAAAGAGAAGTGTTTTTTGTAAGAACATCTCCGTCTGCAACCTTATTCTGCATAGCTGAATCATAATACCAGCCAAGGAATAAAGTATCCTGTTTATAAGGAGTAGGCAACAAAGAAATCTTTGTGTTTTCAAGATAAACCTTTGTTTCAGGTAAAGTTACACCTTCAACACTCTGACCATCGCCCATTAAAAAGTTTACTTCGTAATGGGTTTTCTGAGTGGTGGTTGCAGAATTTGACGGTCCGTATAAGGGTTTATTAACCTTATCTTTGTTATCCGCAGGTTTTTCTTCAGGTTTTTCTTCAGGTTTTTGCGCCTCTTCATCCTGTTTCGGAGGATTAACAGGTTCACTATTCCAGCTTGTTACCGCTTTATCGGTACGCATACATAGTGTTGCTGTTTCGGCACGGCTTGCATTGCTTCTTGGGTTGAAGTTAATTCCGTCACCGTTTAACAATCCCTGCTGCCAGAGTTTTTTAACAGCATCCTGTGCCCAGGATGAAACATTGCTGATATCCGACGGGATTGTAGAAATGTTTGCTCCGGTATTATAGTCCACATCGAAAATTTCGAAATAGCGTACAAAAAATGTAGCCATCTGTTCACGATTTATAAGACCGTCAGGTGAGAATGTGTTTTCACCTGTACCCGAAGTTACACCGCTTTTGTATGCCCATGCTACATAGGGTGCATAATAGCTATCCGCGGAAATATCTCCAAAAGGAGCGTATCCCGAATATTTAGCAGTATCGACACCTGCCATTCGTCCAAGAACGGTAACGAACATTCCTCTCGTCATTGTACCGCTTGGAGAAAAAGTTTTTTCTGTGGTTCCGTTAAAGAACCCATTGGTGTTTGCATAGGAAACTGCATCGTAGAACCAGTCATTTTCCATTACATCACTGAAAATGGGGTGTGTATTGACTGCAGGGACTTCAACTGATGCCTGATTTTCCGTCGGTGCAGCAAAAACTGTTGCCGGCACGAGAGAAATCAGCATACAAGCCACCAATAAAAGACTTAATAATCTTTTCATTTGTTTACATTCCTCCTTTATAATATAGCAAATTTTTATTGTTTATCATCTTGACCCGCCGCCTCGTCCGCCGCCGGAGAAACCACCGCCGCCGCCAAAGGAAGCTCTGCCACCGCCGCCGCTTGTTCTTCTTGCCTGCATTGCTCTTTGAGCTGATCGATGCATACTGTGATAATAGCTGTGGGCGATGATAACATTTCTGTTATATGTTTCAAATTCAGGTATCTTTTCAGGATAAACCTGCTTAAACTGATTTATAACCTTATCTGCAATTCCGAAAAGTGTGGCATAGACCATATATTCTTTCCAGATAATTGTTTCTGTTATTTCTCTTTCAGCAATCAAGGTAAATTCATCAAGATACTTTTTAAGGCCAACAACCTCAGAGAGTTCTTCTTTACCTTTATCGCTCAGATTCTTGATGCAGTTGCCTGCACCATTTGCAAATCCGCCAAGAGCTATAAACTCCTGTTCTCCGTCATTTCTGATGTTTTTAACAATATCATTTATCTTTTCAGGGTTTTTGTAAGAATATTTTTCAAGCTCTTTTTCCTGCAAAATTCCGTCTTCGCCTGCTGATTCTAAAAGCAAGTTATATAATGCAAGCTCTGCAACAGTGTCAGGCTCTTTTACGAGTTTCAGATTAACGCTTTCTTTTACCTTGCCGAAAAGACCGACGCTTTCTTCTTTTTCAGGTTCGATAGAGCCTTTATTTATCATTGATAGAATAAGAGCACCTATGATTAAACTTTTTTCATCTGCTACATCGAAGTTCTGTGCAAGGTAGTGGGAAACTTCAATTTTTCCGTCATTGGGAACATCTCTGAAATATCCGCACTCTTTGTTGAATTTTTTTATCGCTTTCTTTCGTTTGACAAAAAAGCTGAAAATCCATATAACAACTGCCCAGAAGCCGAACATAACAATGAAGCCGAGAATAGTTTCAAACAAAGTAGCTTCTTCCTCCGGATAAGTGTCATATCCGTAGTCGCTGCCTTCGAAGGCTTCATCCTTCACTGTGTCGAAGGATTGTTCAATATGTGTTTTGGGGAAGATTACGCCTTTATTCAGCCTAAGCATAACAATCATAGAGCTTTCGCCTGAGAGTGCCGAGGTAGTATATGCATTAACCTTGCCGTTTAGGAATTCTACATATCCGTCATAGCCAAATCCCCAAATACCTGCATTGTTTTCACCAAGCTCTGTTCCGTTTTCTAAAACAATGCTTATATGCCCGTCTGTGGGGAAGGTTGACATAT
>JAZOOC010000274.1:0-1549 GCA_045654825.1 Clostridia bacterium
TGAAGAAACTGTTGAATCAATTAAAGAAGCAGAATTTTTAAAAGCCTTAGGCTCAATTGATACAATAACTGATTTCGATAAAAAAGTTACCAGAGGCGAATTTGCAGACCTTTTATCAAGAGTATTTTTATATAATATAGAATACATAAAAGAAGAGGTTGAAGCTGCTTTCTACGATGTAGGAACTGCTTATGCTTATTATGACGGAGTAAGAGCGGTTGCTGATATGGGAATAATGGGTGCAGACAGCTTGAACCGTTTCTATCCCGACAGAGAAATAACAGGAAACGAAGCTGTTACCGCTTTAATCAGAGCAACAGGCTATGAAGTTTATGCAAAAGCACAGGGCGGATATCCTACAGGATATATTTATGAAGCTAAATTAAGAAGATTAACCGAAGGTTTATCGGGTATCGGCGCAGCAGTTATTGATACAAAAACTGTGGTTAAGCTTTTATATAATGCACTTTTCGTAAATACCGTAACCTTAGGCGGAATTGACGATAAGGGACAGGAAACAATTTTAATACACGGTGATTCATTATATCTTGATTATCTCTATAAAGTATATAAATATGATGCCGTTTTAACAGATAACGGTTTCACAAATTCCGGCGATTTTTATATCGACGACGGTCTTGTTACTATCACCGATTTTAATTCCGGAAAAGCAAAAGTAATAAAGGCAGATGAAAATATTGCTCCTTTAATCGGTCAGCGTCTTGAAATTTATTTAAAAGAAGAAAACGGATTTAAACCCGAAACAGTTTATTATATTCCTTCAACAGAAATTGAAGTAACAAAGCTTTCGGGAAGAAAAATAACCAATTTGACCTCATCGGGTATCTTCTATGAAAATGAAGACCGTTCCGAAATTAAAAAATTAGCTTTCTTAAATACAAAATTACCTGTTGTTTATATTAACGGTAAGAAAACAACCAACTTTAAAAAGACTGATTTTGCCGCAGGAAATGCAGTTGTTTTTGCAATAAACAATAATAACGATGGGTATATCGATTTTATTAATGTATATAAATACGACTATGAGGTTATAGCGGGAACAATTTCTGAAACAAAAACAATATTCCCATATAGCGAAAGCTCATTCGATATTAATTTAAAAGATGAATCTGCTTTCTATACTTTCACCTGCGATAGTAAAGTTTTCGATTTTTCTGATATAACAGAAAAAGATGTTATCGGTGTTGTTGATACAGGAATAAAGCATAATAATAAGAAAATGTATTATTTAACTGTGTCTAAAGAAACAAAGGATGGCAGCTTTGACGGTTATTACGACGATTATATAACAATCGACGGTATAGATTATCTTATCAGCCAAAATATGAAGGATACCTATATTAATTATAAAACAGATTTTGAATATGGTACTCAAGTAACTATATTTATAAATTCTCTTGGCGAAATTGCGTTTGTAAGCAGTCAGGTTTTAGAAGGTAAAAATTACGGTTTCGTTCTTGATGCCGGTTTTGAAAATGGTTTTGAACCAAAAGGACTTGTAAGACTTCTTGATGCAACAGGTGCTGAA
>JAZOOC010000275.1:0-4181 GCA_045654825.1 Clostridia bacterium
TGTTGTGGAACCAACAATCTGAAAAATAATTTTAACTGTTCCCTCCATTGGGTTTGTTCCCGCAACAGTTAAAGGAATTCTTTCACCGTCTTCATTTACACGCAATATTATAAACTGACCAGGTTTTGCTTTATTTGCAACCAAAGGCGCTTCAATTTCAAGCTGTGTAACGGTTGGGTTTAATTCTTTTTTGCGAACTATCTTATACATCGCTTTACTCCTATCTGTATATATTATTTACATTAGCATATTTTTTATATTATATCACAAAGTATTTTTTATATCAACACTAAATTTATTATGAATTAATAATTATATTTGCACGCTCAATTGCATCATCTATTGAAGAACAAATATTTTCTTTGCCTATTTTTGCTACGAACTCTGATTTTACCATAACATTCATAGGTTGTTTATTTACATGAGATAACACAACAGTAATGCCCTGTTTTTTAAAGTTTTCTATAATCCCCTCTAAAGTTTCTACAGCAGTTGCATCAAGAGAATTAACACTTCTCATACGAAGTATAACACACTTTGTATAATCTTTAACAGTTATATAGTTAAGTTGTTCTGTAACTGCAAAAAAGAGAGGACCATTTAATTCATAAACTCTTATAGCTTTATCCAACTGTCTTAAATTTTCGTTTTCATCATCATATTTCCAGCTCTCAACAGTAGTTTCATCACTCATTCTCTTTATAAAAAGTGCTGCCGCTATAATAAGGCCGAACTCAATTGCCACAACTAAATCAAAAACAACAGTAAGAAGAAAAGTAACTAACAGAACCGTTATATCACTTTTAGGAGCATTTTTAAGAAGCTTTGCAAATGGTTTTATCTGACTCATATTATAAGCAACATGAATAAGTATTGCAGCTATTGCAGGCATAGGTATTAAGGATGCATACGGCATAAGAACAACTAAAACAAGAACCAGTACAAGCGAATGAATAATTCCCGCTATAGGAGTATTGCCGCCGTTTTTGATATTGGCTGCAGTTCTTGCTATAGCACCTGTTGCAGGTATACCTCCAAAAAGAGAGGAACCAATATTACCGATTCCCTGCGCTACCAGTTCCATATTGGAACGATGTCTTGAATTAATCATTCCGTCAGCAACAACACAGGATAGAAGGGATTCAATCCCCGCAAGTATTGCTATTGTAACAGCATCGGGAAGAAGCTCTTTTACATCAGAAAACGAAAAAGAAGGAATAGTTAATTTAGGAAGACCACTGTTAATTTCATATAAATCTCCAATTGTATTAACATTTAAAGGTAAGAATTGAACCATGAGAATACCCGCAATTACAGCAATAAGGGATGATGGTATTTTCTGAGTAAGTTTAGGAAAAAGAAACAATATCGCAAGACAAATCGCACCTACAATCAGTGCATCGATATTTAATGTTGAAATATTAGCAAAAAAAGCTTCAAGTTTTTCAACAGTTTCTATAGGAGCTTCACCGTTCAAATATGTAATACCGAAAAAGTCTTTAAATTGACCTATAAGAATTGTAACTGCTATACCTGCTGTAAAACCTGTTGTTATAGTATATGGGATAAATTTAATAAGTGAGCCAAATTTACAAAATCCCATAACTATAAGCAAAATACCAGCTAATATAGTAGCGATAACAAGACCTTCCATACCTTTTGTTGCAACTATACCTGCTACAATTGTTGCAAAAGCAGCTGTCGGGCCTGCAATCTGAACTTTGCTTCCACCAAAAAATGAAATTAAAAAGCCTGCCACTATAGCTGTATAAAGACCTTGTTCGGGACCTACGCCTGAAGCAAGAGCCAAAGCTATTGATAGCGGCAGAGCTATTATTGCAACTATAATTCCCGCAATTACATCACTAAGGAATTTTTTTCCGTTATATTCTTTCATCGAAGAAAATAACATTGGTACAAATTCTTTCATTTGAATAGACCTCCAATTAATACGCAGTAATGCCTTGAACACAGGTTCAAGGCATCATAGATTATATCACGAATTTTTAAATATGTCAATTTATAATTCGACAATATTTTATATTAATTTCTCATATCTTCCATATATACCGCTCCGTCGAATGCTTCTACATTTTCAAGCACAAGATTTTTAACTTTTCCGCCAAGATGAACAGCAGAACGATAAGCGCGGGAACGAACATTTTTTGCAGTAATATTGTAAAACTCATCTTCAGTTGCATGACGAAGTCCGTAAAGAATACGTCCGTCACCAATTCTCAATCCATAAGCTCCCCCGTCCATATGCGGGCTGTCTTTAGACATATCGTATACTCCGTCAATTAAAATATCGTGAATCGGCATTCCGCCTTGACTTAGCAAACGCACATTAGCCCAGAATGAAGCTGTACGCACATTTCTGATTTCGATATTACAGATATCATAAGGTCTGCCTTCAATTTCAAAAGGAATTTTTCTTACAGACTTTATTGCTGTTAAAGCAATTCCGTCATCCTGTGTAAAACCTGTAATATTTTCTATTTTTATATCATGACACCCATGACGAAGATCAATACCGTCTGCATTATGAACGATAGGTTCTCTTTCTTTACTCCTCTTGAGTCCGTGATAGATATTCCCATTTTCGTCAACACCTCTGTCATCTGCAAGAAAATCAATATTCGAAACAACACCATTAGAACAATAAATAAAGTTCAGCGCCCAATATCTCTGATTACGACAATGTATATCTGTAACTTCAAATCCATCAACATCTACAAACAGAAGAAGATTATTAACATACATATTAGGTCTTCCGTCTTTTCCAGTATTACTTTCAGAAAGGCCATTATATTCCCCGCCGTCAAGTATAACCTCGCCAACACCTTTGATTTTAATGTTTCTGTCACTATTTCCTGCAGTAAGAGTTAAAACATCTCCGCAATTTTCATTTCTTATCATATTATCAAATGTATTATCAGCCATACGAAGATGACAATTATTAAGAATAAGCGTAAAATCAGATGGGACGAGTATCGCAGAGTCAATTTCCCACTTACCGGTTACTGTTGCTTTTCTTGTACCATTTGCTATTCCTTCTTTTATTAATGAAGTTATATGTCCGGTGCCGTTTTTTTGAAACATGATATTTCTCCTTAGATTATAATAATACCTTAAATTATCGTAATTATAACAACATATTTAGACACTGTCAAATAACATTCACGACATTTTTTTGTAATATTTTGACTTGTATTAAATACTCTCTGACTGATAAATAAAAGTTTATTTACAATATAACTTTGAGTATATAACATACAAAAGGTAAAGTAAAAAGACTTATAACTGTAGTGAAAAACATTGCTGTTGAAGCATATACAGAATCTGCATTGTGCTCATAAGCAAGAATAGACAAAACTGTCTGCGACGGCATAGCAACTTCAAGCACAACAACACCCAATATTACTTCATTAATATTTAAAAATTTAAAAATATAAATGAGCAAAATCGGTATAAGAATCATTTTTACAGGAATAATTACAGCAACCCACCACTTTTGCAAAGCTGTCTTAACATCAATCCCCGCAAGAGTCATACCTATAAAAATCATAGAAAGCGGAACAGTTAAGTTGCCGATTCCCGAAACTGCATCAAATATAAATCCCGGAAGCTTTATTTTAAAAAGAAACATAATTATTGCAATTGAAAACGAAACAGTATTGGGATTAATAAGCTTTTTGAAAAAGTCTTTTTTTGTTCCGGTGTTTTTAGTAAACATTATAATGCCAATTGTCCAAAGAACCAAATCATTTATAAGCCAGTAAATAATAGTATAAAAAGTGCTTTGTTCGCCATAAACAGACTGAATAACAGGCAATCCGACAAAGATAACATTACCAAGTGTAAACAAAAGCTTATGTACACTTTCAGATGGTTCAGGAACTTTTAAAAGCTTTGCTGTCAGAACACCTATAGCAAACAAAAAAGCTATACATAAAACCGACAAAAGAATGGTAATAAATATATCATCAGCAAGAGACGGATCGGCTGTTTTTGAAGTAACCGATGTAATAACAAGACACGGAAGGATTACTTTAACTAATAGTTTTGAGATTGAGTCCTTTATATTAATATCAACATAACCGATTTTAACAATAATAAAACCGATAAAAATCATTATCCCGAGAATACCCACTTGCTCAATAATTGTCAGCATAAGAACT
>JAZOOC010000276.1:0-3404 GCA_045654825.1 Clostridia bacterium
CTTGGGCTTCCTGCTGAAATGGTTGACCGTCAGCCCTTCCCGGGCCCCGGTTTAGGTGTTCGTTGCCTTGGTGTTATAACAAGAGACAGACTCGAAGCTTTAAGAGAAGCAGATGCAATTCTTCGTGAAGAATTTGATATCTGCGGACTTTCAAAAACAGTATGGCAGTATTTTATTGCAGTACCCGATTTCAAAAGTGTTGGTGTAAGAAACGATAAAAGATATGAAGGATGGCCTGCAATTATCCGTGCCGTTAATACAACAGACGCTATGTCTGCTACTATAGAAGAAATTCCATACGATGTTCTTCACAAAATCACAAACCGTATCACAAGCGAAGTTGAAGGTATAAATCGTGTTCTTTTAGATTTAACTCCAAAGCCTGTAGGAACTATTGAGTGGGAATAATACCAAATGGCTTGCAAGCTGTTTTAAACTGAATATAAATATTTAAGGAGCATAACCGTAATGGCTATGCTCTTTTTATGCAAATAATATGAAAATTTCAGAACAATCATCGCTCCCGTAATTGAAGATTATAAATCCGAAAAAATCACTTATGCAGAAGTTGAGTTTCATGCCCGTGTAAAAATTTATCAATCTGTAAAACCTGAGAAAAAGTCAGAAGATATATAGAAGTTCTTCTTTAAATAATTTAATTATGTCAAAATTAACAAAATGACCAAATTAACTTGACAAATACAAAATTACATACTATAATATAATTGAGTCATAATATGAGTAAATGACTAAATTGAAAGGTGATATTATGAGAATATATAACTATAAGAATAAATGGGAACAGTTTTTAACACCGGATATTGTATCAATGCTTACGCAGATTCATGAATACAAAGGAAAACAAAATTTGTTTATCGAATCAAGTGCTGATGCACTTACCGGGCTTGTTGAAATTGCTAAAATACAGAGTACAGAAGCTTCTAATAAAATCGAGGGTATATATACTTCTGATGAAAGAATTAAAAAACTTGCTTTGGCTAAAACCAATCCCCAAAACAGAGCTGAAGAAGAAATTGCAGGATATAGGGATGTTCTGAATACAATCCACTCTAATCATGATGGCATTCCGCTCAAACCTAATATTATATTGCAACTTCACAGAGATTTATATAGATTTAATACTGTTACTTATGGCGGCCAATATAAGAATGTGGACAATGTTATAGCTGAAGAGGATTCAGGGGGCAATAGGTTTGTTCGATTTCAGCCAATAGAAGCGTGGGAAGTTCCTGAGAGTATGGAAAATCTTTGCTCAGCATTTAATGAGGCTATCGCATTAGAAGCGATTAATCCGCTTCTTGCGATTCCAATGTTTATACTTGATTTTTTGTGTATACATCCGTTTAATGACGGAAACGGAAGAATGTCAAGACTTCTTACACTTTTATTACTTTACCGCAGTGGGTATATAGTTGGGAAATACATCAGTATTGAAAAAATGATTGAAACAACAAAAGATAGCTATTATGATGCTCTGCAAAAGAGTTCATCAGGATGGCATGAAAATAATAATGACTATGCTCCGTTTGTAAAGTATATGCTTTCTGTTATTCTTGCAGCACACAGAGAGTTTGCATCTCGTGTGCAGATAATGATTGAAAGCAAACTTTCAAAGCCTGAAAGAATTGCCAAAATAATCGAGGATACTCTTGGGAAGATAACGAAACAAGACATCTTGGACAAATGCCCTGATATAAGTGAAACAACGGTGCAGAGGACATTGGCGGATTTGTTAAAAAATCGTAAAATTATTAAAATGAGTGGCGGAAGATATACTTCGTATATATGGAACAGAGAGGACGAATAACAAATGATTACAGGTGAACTTAAAAATAAAATAGACGGACTTTGGGATATATTTGCATCAGGGGGACTTGTAAATCCTCTTGATGTAATTGAACAGATTACATATCTTATGTTTATTCATGACCTTGATGACACGGACAATCTTCGTGCAAAGGAAAGTGCAATGCTCGGTCTTCCGCATAAAAGCATATTTGCAGATGAAGTTACAATCGGAGAACGCAGTATTGACGGCAACCAACTGAAATGGTCAACATTCCGTGACTTCCCTGCAGGTAGAATGTATACAATTATGCAAGAGTGGGTATTTCCATTTATCAAGAATTTGCACGCAGATAAAGACAGTGCATACTCCAAGTATATGGACGATGCAATTTTCAAGCTTCCTACGCCTCTTTTGCTTGATAAGGTTGTAACCAGCCTTGATGATATTTATGAGCTGATGAAAAATTCTTCTGATAGCGATGTCAGAGGGGATGTATATGAGTATCTCTTAAACAAAATTGCACAGTCAGGCTTAAATGGTCAATTCAGAACTCCAAGACATATCATCAAAATGATGGTTGATATGATGCAGCCAAAGCCGGATGATGTTATCTGTGACCCTGCTTGCGGTACAAGTGGATTTTTGGTGTCCGCAGGTGAATACTTAAAAGACAACTACAAGGAAGAAATCTTCTTCAATAAGCAGAAAAAAGACCACTATATGAATTCAATGTTCTTTGGCTACGATATGGACAGAACTATGCTCCGTATCGGTGCTATGAATATGATGACACATGGCATTGATAGCCCGTTTATAGAGTATCGTGATAGCTTGTCAGACCAGAATGCAGACAGGGATAAGTATTCTCTCATTTTAGCAAACCCACCATTTAAAGGAAGCCTGGACTACGACATTGTGTCTGCAGATTTATTAAAAATGTGTAAAACCAAGAAAACGGAGCTTTTATTCCTTGCTCTGTTTCTTCGTATGCTTAAAATTGGCGGAAGATGTGCCTGCATCGTTCCTGACGGTGTACTCTTCGGTTCATCTACTGCACACAAAGCAATCCGCAAGGAAATTATAGAAAATAACCGCCTTGAAGCTGTTGTTTCTATGCCTTCGGGTGTGTTTAAACCCTATGCCGGTGTTTCCACCGCTATACTTGTATTTACAAAAACAGGTCACGGCGGAACTGATAAAGTGTGGTTTTATGACATGAAAGCAGACGGATTTTCTCTTGACGGTAAGAGGGCTCCTGTAGCAGAAAATGATATCCCTGACATTATCGAAAGATTCCATAATCTTGACAAAGAAGCAGGCAGAGCAAAGACAGAACAGAGTTTCTTTGTGGATAAAGATGACATTGTAAATAACGATTATGACCTTTCTGTCAACAAATATAAAGAGACAGAATATGTACCTGTAGAATATCCTTCCACAACCGAAATCATGGCAGACCTCCACGAACTTGAAATGGAAATAACCAAAGGCTTGGCAGAATTGGAGGAAATGCTGTGAGAAAACGCAGAAGAAATATAACTGTTGTGAATAACGAAATTGATTATGATAAATTGGCAGAAACGATTGCGAAAAC
>JAZOOC010000277.1:0-3147 GCA_045654825.1 Clostridia bacterium
CGAAATATTACTGACTTCACCACTTCAATCAACTCCATATGTTGAAATGACAATAGAAGTTATGAAACAATTCGGAATTGATATTATAAAAACAACGAATGGATACAAAGCCAAAAAAGGCCGTTATATTTCACCTCGAGAAACAGATGTAGAAGCAGACTGGTCAAACGGAGCCTTTTTTGTAGTTGCAAATAAGCTTGGAGCAGAAATCAAAATTAACAACCTTAACAATGATAGTATACAAGGAGATAAAAAAATCCTCGATATACTTGATGCCAATGAGATAGATGCATCGGATATCCCCGACCTTGTACCTATACTTTCTGTACTTGCTGCATCTAAAAACACAACTACAAAAATATATAATATATCAAGACTAAAATTAAAAGAAAGCGACCGCATTTTATCTGTAAGTAATATGATAAACTCGTTGGGCGGTAAAACTGAAATTGCAAATGACAGTCTTATTATATATGGCAACGGAAGATTAAACGGCGGCGTTGTAGATAGTTTCAACGACCACAGAATTACTATGTCTGCTACAATAGCATCATTGATTTGCGATAATAATGTTATAATAAAAAATGCTGATTCAGTCAGCAAATCATATCCTTATTTTTTTGAAGAATTTATAAAGCTTGGAGGTAAGATAAATGTCTTATAGTTTTGGAGAAAATTTAAAAGTATCAGTATTCGGCCAATCACATAGTGATGCAATAGGAGTTGTTGTTGACGGCCTATTACCCGGTTTTGAAATTGATATGGATAAGCTTTTAAAATTTATGGAGCGAAGAGCTCCCGGAAGAAACGAACTTCAAACCTCAAGAAAGGAATCTGATATTCCGGAATTTATAGCGGGATTAAACGAAAATACAACCTGCGGTGCACCTCTTGTTGCTATAATAAGAAACAAAGACACCAACAGCAAAGACTATAACAACATTAAGGATATTCCCCGCCCCGGTCATGCTGATTATCCATCATATGTTAAATACAGCGGTTTCAACGATATTCGTGGCGGTGGACAATTTTCCGGAAGAATGACTGCTCCCCTTTGCGTTGCAGGCGGTATACTATTGCAAATACTTGAAAGTTATGGTATTACAATAGGTGCTCATATTTATTCAATTAAAAATATATATGATACTCCGTATGATCCCGTTGAAGTTAATAATGATACATTTAATGAAACAAGCAGAAAAGAACTTGCTGTTATATCTAATGAAGCAGGCGAACTAATGAAAAAAGCAATTCTTGATGCCAAAGAAAACCAAGATTCGGTTGGTGGTATAATAGAATGTGCAATAACCGGACTTCCTGCCGGTTTGGGAGGTCCGTTATTCGAGGGTCTTGAAGGAAAAATCGCACAAGCTATATTCGCAATTCCCGCAGTAAAAGGAATAGAATTCGGAATGGGATTTGACTCATCAAAAGTTTTTGGTTCACAACACAATGACCCATATTACCTGGATAAAAGCGGCAAAGTAAAAACAAAAACAAATAATAATGGCGGTATTTTGGGCGGTATTACAACAGGTATGCCTGTTATATTCAGAACTGTTATAAAACCAACACCGTCAATAGCAAAAGAACAGGATTCTATAAGCATTTCACAAAGAGAAAATAAAAAGCTTGTTATAAACGGCAGACACGACCCTTGCATTGTTCCTCGTGCTGTACCGGTTATTGAAGCAGTAGCCGCAATTGTTATTTCGGATATGCTAAAAGAAATTTGTTAAACAAGGAGTTAATTATGAAAATTGAAGATTTAAGAAAGGAAATAGATACTATTGATTCAGAGCTGATAAAGCTTTTCGAAAAAAGAATGAAAACAGCAAAAAATATTGCTGATATTAAAAAGATGGAAGGTCTTTCTGTAACCAATAAAGAAAGAGAAAGAAAAATTATAAATAATCTTACCAATAAAGTTTCTCCTGATTTATCTATATATACAAAAATATTATACAATACATTATTTGATATAAGCAAATCATATCAGAGTAAATTTATAAACAAAGGCTCAGATATAGCGAATAAAATTTCCAAAGCTTTGGACAGCACAACCAAAACTCTCCCTATGAGTGCAACTATAGCCTGTCAAGGCACTGAAGGAGCATATTCACAACAAGCTTGCGAGAAATTATTTTACAATCCGTCAATTATGTATTTCAATAATTTCAGAGGCGTTTTTGACGCTGTAAACCTTGGCATGTGTAAATATGGAATTCTTCCTATTGAAAACAGTGTATACGGTTCTGTAACTCAGGTTATAGACCTTATGAAAGAATACGATTTCTATATTGTTAAATCCGCAAAAATTCAAATTAATCATGCCTTATTAAAGAAAAAAGGGACTAAAGAAATAAAAGAAATTTTTTCTCATAATCAGGCAATAGGTCAATGTGACAAATATTTAAAAACACTAAAGAATGTTAAAATAACAGTATGTGAAAACACAGCCAAAGCCGCTAAATTAGTTGCAAATTCTGACCGTAATGATATAGCTGCTATTGCATCGCCTGCATGCGCAGAGCTCTATGACCTTGAAATAGATAATTCATCAATTAATAACAGCGATAATAATTACACAAGATTTATACTTATATCCAAAGAAATGGAAATTTACCCGGGGGCAGACAAAATAAGCTTTATCATTTCTGCCTCTCATAAACCGGGTTCATTATACAACTTAATATCTAAATTTGCCGCAGTAGGTATCAATTTAACGAAAATAGAAAGCAGACCAATACCGGGAAAAGATTTTGAATTTATGTTTTATTTTGAAATGGCAGTTTCAGTATATTCAGAGGACCTTTCTGCAATTCTAACTGAATTTGAGAATGCACCTGAACAATTTAATTTTCTTGGAAGTTATACAGAAATATGATAAAGAATTATATATACATCTCATTCTTCTCGGTAATAACTGCAATTTGCTCGTGGATGTCTGTTCCTGCACTTGTTCCTTTCTCTTTACAGACATTTGCTATATTTCTAGCAATTAACCTTTTAGGTGCAAAAAAAGCGTTGTTTTCAATCGCTTTATATATATTGTTAGGTATAATAGGAATACCTGTATTTACAGGATTTAAAGGCGGGCTTTCAGTAATTGCCTCTCCTACCGGCGGTTACATTATAGGTTTTGTT
>JAZOOC010000278.1:0-2953 GCA_045654825.1 Clostridia bacterium
TGTTATAATTAAATTTGATGATTAGGAGGAACAAATATGGGATTGAATTTTAAAAAAATATTTTTTAATATTTTTCTTCTATCTTTGCTTCTTTTTGTCATTTCCTGCTCTGCTGTTTTTGCAGCAAGTGTTGAAGTTGAACCTGAAAATGGTGAAATTATAAGCAATTACAGGGTTGTTCAATCAGACACAGCTTCCGGCGGAGCTTATGTAGAAGCAATTGCCAGTGGTAACTTAAGCGCAAAAAAAGTTTCGGAATTGGGTGAACATGATGAATTAATAATTAAGTTCAATATTCCGGAAGATGGAAGTTATACATATTTTGCACGTTATTCAAGAAAGTCGGGGAGTTCGTCCTCAGTATTTTGCGTTATTGATGGTATGTTTTACAAATATACATTTTCCGATACTTCTACTGAATGGAACTGGAAAAAGGGACTGACACTTAACCTGAAAAAAGGTGAACATACTATAAAATTATACGCAAGATTACATAGCACAAGAATCGACAAATTTATTTTTACGACGGATGTAACATATCAGCCGGAGGGAATTGGAAACCCGCCGGATGTAGACAGGAAAGTTTACGAAAACGGAAGCGGCTATCTGTTGCACAAATTACCTTCAACAGTCCCACAGGACGAACATCCGAGATTGATGATACGAAAGGATGAAATACCCCTTCTGCGCGAAAAACTCAGACATCCTGATAATGTAAAAACCTATGAAGATGTAAAAGCGCTTGCAGATAGTGATACTGATATCAAAACAAGCGGATATAATGCAGCTGCAATATCTGTAATTGAATCAAGAGCATTTATGTATCTTGCGACCGGAGATTCTTACTATGGCAAATTAGCAGTGCAGTCAACTATGGAACATCTAAGAAGCATTGACTTGGGAATTACTCCGGGAACAGCAGCTCAACGTAATGCGGGTCATGTAATTTTTGTTCTTTCCTGCGCGTATGATTGGTGTTACGATTTCTTTACAACTGAAGAAAGACAGGAATTTATAACATTGTGCGAGGAGAAGCTTCTTGATCTTTTCGAAAATGGCTATCCACCCATTGAAAAATCAGGTAAAATGCATTTGTCAAGTCATTTTACCGAAAATCCCTATCTGAAAGATTTGTTAGCTTATTCTATCGCGGTCTTTGACGAAGACCCTACAATATACAATATTAATGTCGGGATGTTGCTGGAAGCTTTTATGCCAGTGCGAAATTATCGTATACCCGGAGAATTTAATTTTGACGGCTCAACATACGGTCAGTTCAGATTGTATTGTGATTTTTACTGTATGTATATGCTTTCTAAAATCGGTATGGAGCATGTGTTTGACAGTAATTTCAAGATGATGCCGTATCAGTTTATTTATATGACAAGACCTGACGGCAACTTTATGATGGACGGAGATTATGCCGGCCCTGAATTTAATATGCGAAATAAAATGAGAGCAATACCGTATGCAATGCTTGCAGGCTCTTATTACAATGATGGATTTTTAAAACAATTTTACTACAAAAAAATCGGCAGTCAGAGTTACGGTGCTGATGGGCAGAATGATTTGTCTTTAGCACAATATCTTATAATCAACGAACCTGAACTTAAACCCAAGGATTATTCAAGCTTGCCGTTAACAAAGTATTTCGGCTCACCGGCAGGCGTTATGATAGCAAGAACAGGCTGGGATGAGGGAAAAGATTCTGATACGGCAATATGTATGATGAAAATGAATGAGCATTTCTGGGGCTCTCATCAGCATTATGATGTTGGTGGTTTTCAGTTTTATTATAAAGGTATGTTAGCTCTTGATTCGGGAATATATGAAAGCTTACCATATATCGATGAAAACGGAAAGTCAGTAGCAGCATCTGCTTACGGAAGCGAGCATGATACTTATTATCATAAGGCTACGATTGCCCATAACTGTCTGATTGTTGAAGACCCGTCAGAACCATTTTCATTGGGCACTGCGCAAGGCGGACAGAGACTTTTGAAAAATTCTTATGCCGGTGCAAATACTTTTGAAGATTTTTTAAGTGATGAATATAAAACCGGTGAAATTATTGCTTATGATTATGGTCCGGATATGCATACTCCTGAATATAGCTATTTTGAAGGCGACTTAAGTTACGCATATTCTGATAAAATCTCTGATTATACAAGAGCATTTATGTTCTTGAATTTGTTTGATGAGGAAATTCCTGCCGCGCTTATTGTATACGACAGAGTCAATACGAAAAAAGCAAGTTTTAAAAAATCATGGCTTTTACATTCTGTTGAGGAACCTGAGGTTTCGGGAAATGAAATTACCATCAGAAGAACTGAGCTTCATAATAACGGAAAGATGGTTAACCAGACTCTTCTTCCCAAAAACGCTGTTCTTAGTAAAGTCGGCGGTGAAGGACAGGAATACTTATCCGGCGGAAAAAATTATTATATTAAAAAACGTGAAATAGGAGACGAAAGCGGTAGCTGGAGAATTGAGATAAGTCCGGATAAAGAACAAAAACAAGATTATTTTCTTAATGTTATGCAGGTTAGCGAAAATGATGACAGTATAGTTCCGTTAAAAGCAAGTTGTGAAGAATTCGATGATTATATCGGAGTCTATATAAAAGACAGAGCTGTTTTTCTGAAAAAAGATCAGGGACAGAATTATAAAAATATTACCGTTTCGGCAGATGGCAACGGATTGATTTCCTATATTGTTGCTAATCTGAGCGAAGGCTTATGGAAAGTATATGATGAAAACGGAAACATTATTGCGTCCTCTATGGTTAATGGAGAAAACGGTGTGGCTTATTTTAAAGCTCCGGCGGGAAAATATACATTGAAGTGGAATTTTGAACAGCATATTCCTGTAAAAGATTTCAATATTCTAAGTAGTGTTAAACCTGTTGAATATCCAACAGTTAGTCTCTTTTATTCAAATGAATATTACGGAG
>JAZOOC010000279.1:0-5045 GCA_045654825.1 Clostridia bacterium
CTTCAATACAGTCGCCGATATTACCCGCATCGTGAACAAGTATTACCTCTGCCCCATAGTGACGTACAAGTTTTCTTCTTTCTTCGCTCACAGAATCGGGCATAATAATCTTTGTTTTATAGCCTCTTACAGCACCGACCAAGGCAAGACCTATTCCCTGATTTCCGCTTGTAGGCTCAACAATTATAGTGTCTTTGTTGATAATGCCTCTTTTTTCTGCATCGTCAATCATATTGCAGGCAGTTCTTGTTTTTATTGAGCCGCCGACATTCAGACCTTCGAATTTAACAAGTATTTCTGCTCCTTCGGGGTCGGGGAGCTTATTTAATCTGATAATAGGGGTATGCCCCGTTGCTTCAAGAATGTTGTTATAAATCATAAAATTCACCTTTTAGTATATTACCATATAAATACTGTTAAGTCAACAAAAAAGCCTTGTTGCAGATGAGAAAATTATACAAATAAGCGTTCCTGCAATTGCAGGAAGAAGAAAAGCAACAACAGACCATTTATAACTTCCCGTTTCTTTTTTTATTGTTAAAAGTGTAGTTGAACATGGCCAGTGCATAAGTGAAAATAATATCGTTGAAATTGCTGTTGTTATGGTCCAACCGTTTGTAATAAGAATATTTTTAATTTCGGTAATTGATGAAATATCGGTGATTGTTCCTTGAGCCATATAGCCCATTATAATAAGTGGTATTACGATTTCGTTTGCAGGAAAACCGAGTATAAAAGCCATAAGTATAACTCCGTCAAGTCCCATAAGCTTTCCAAAAGGATTTAAAAATTCAGCAAGATGATTTAAAACCGAAAGTTCTCCTATTGTTATATTGGCAAAAAGCCATATAATCATACCTGCCGGTGCAGCTACCATAACTGCTCTTCCGAGTACGAAAAGAGTTCTGTCGAAAACCGAGCGTACTATTACTTTCCCGAATTGAGGAATTCTGTATGACGGAAGTTCAAGTATGTATGAGGAGGGGATTCCTTTTAGTAATGTTTTAGATAAGAGTTTTGTAAATAAAAAGGTCATAAATACCGAAAAGATTATAACCAAGGTGAGTATAATAGCGATAAGAAAGCTGTTTTGTTCGCCGCCTGCAAGAAATATGGTTATAATGGTAATAATTCCCGGAAATCTTCCGTTGCATGGAACGAAGGAATTTGTAAGTATAGCAAGAAGTCTTTCTCTTTTTGAATCTATTATTCTTGCACCTGTAACTCCACAGGCATTACATCCGAATCCCATACACATTGTAAGTGCTTGCTTTCCGCAGGCATCACATTTTTTAAAAGGTCTGTCAAGGTTATAGGCTATACGGGGAAGATATCCAAAATCTTCAAGTAAAGTAAAAAGAGGGAAGAAAATTGCCATTGGAGGAAGCATTACCGAAACAACCCATGAAAGAACACGATATACTCCGAAAACAAGCATATTTATAACGGGTAATGGTAATTTTAAAAAGCTTAATAATCGGAAGATATCTTCTTCAAACGAAAACAAAAAATCTGAAAGAAGAGCAGAGGGGTAATTTGCCCCCGAAACCGTAATATAGAAAATCAGTGCCAGAAAAAGAATCATAACAGGTATTCCAAAAAGCTTTCCGGTGAGAATTTTATCGAGTTTTCTGTCTGTGTAGCTTTCAGGCTTTTTGTTTTCAGAAACAACATAACGGCTTATTTTTTCTGCTTCAGAAATAATAGAAGAAACAATCAAATCTTTAATAGTATCAGTTGGCAAATCATATGAATTGATTATTTTTTCAATTTCTTCTGATAATATATTTTTATCAAGATGTTTGTTAATTTCCGAAATAAGCGTCTGATCTCTTTCGATAATTTTCAGTGCAACCCATCTTGGATTTAAAAAGCCGTTGATTTCCTTTTTAATATGAGGTTGTATCTCGGAAATCATTTTTTCTATGATTTCGGGATATTTAATTTTAAGGCAGTTTTTATTTTCGTTTACTATATTATCTGTTTTTTCAAGAAGTGTATTCAATCCTTTTTTTCTTCTTGCAATTGTAGTAACGACCGGAATATCAAGCTTTTTTTCGAGCTTTTTTATATCGATATGTATGTTTTTTCTTTCAGCTTCATCAATCAGATTTAAACAGACTATACATCTTGGTATAAATTCTCTTATTTGCAATACAAGATTTAAATTTCTTTCAAGTGCAGATGCATCACATACAATAACTGCCACATCGGGATTTTCAAAACAAAGAAAATTTCTCGCAACCTCTTCTTCAGGAGAATGTGCCATAATAGAATATGTGCCGGGTATATCTATGAAAACATAACTGTTGTTTTTGGTTTGTGCATATCCCTGTGCTACCGAAACAGTTTTTCCCGCCCAGTTACCGGTGTGTTGTTTCATTCCGGTAAGATTATTAAAAACAGTGCTTTTGCCGACATTTGGATTTCCGGCAAGAGCGATGATTTTATCATTCGGATTTTTTTTCAATAGTTTGAAATCCTCAGTCATAAAATCACCTTTCTGCTATTATGTTTTTTAGTTCGTCTGAGCGTATTGCAATAACTGCGCCGCGTATTCTGAATGCTTTCGGGTCTCCCGCAGGGCTTATTCCAACACATTCTACAATTGTGTTCTCTATTAGCCCAATATCAAGCAACCGTCGTCTTATGCTTCCTTTTGAATTAACTGATTTGATTTTTGCTTTTTCGTTAGGATTTATATCATTAAGAGTTATAAGCTCATTCATATAATCGCTTCCTTCAGAATTATTTAGTATATTATATTCTTTTTGTATAACTGTGTGAAAAATCGCAAGCAATGTTTATAAGTACAATGCTTGCGATTTAATCGGCTTATTTAATTGTTCTATTTAAAAAAATAATGAAGTTATCTTCTTTGAGATTTTCTGTTAATATACTGTCTGGAAATATTTTTCTGTATAGTAAGATTGCACTTCCGTAACCCCCTTTAGCGTGATAAATAATTGTAAATCATAACCATTGCTTCTGCTCTTGTAAGTGTCTTTAAGGGATTAAAGTTTCCGTTTGCATCTCCTTTTAATATTTTCAGTCCCGAAAGAATTGCAATGTATCCTTTGTTTTCAAAAACGTCCGGGAAAGGAGTTACATATATACCGGTAATCTTGGCGTATTCTTCAATACCCATCGCCCTTATCATATAAATCGATGCTTGTTCGCGGGTAAGAGGTTCATCGAGATTTTCTCCGCTTTCAATAAGTGAGTTACGAACGGCTAAAGAAATTATATTATCTCTTGCTTCATCTTTTTTTAATATTACAGGTTGGTTGCTTATAAACGATGAAACTATAAGGGTTAGATAATCTTTTTTAGTTATCACCGAGTCGGGAAGAAAACTTTCTTCTGCAAAACCGATGCCATATCTTGAAAGCTCGTTAATTGTATTCTCTGCCCAATGCCCCGAAATATCATTGTATGAAATAGCCTTTTCAGGTATATATTCTTTGTTATTATAAGTAATAAGCTTCCCGTTAAATGGATTCAAAGATATACTTATCGGACTTTCAAATCTGTATACGGCAACAGCCTGGTTTTCGCTTATAACATAGCAGGGGATGTATTTTATCTGTTCTAAAAGCTTGTCTGTCGCATCGTTTTTGGAAATTACAGCATCAACAGATGGAAAAGCAATATCATTGTATGTTATGTTATATCTTAATATTTGGCCGCTTAATTCATCAACAGAGATGTTTATATAATCATCTGTTTCAATGTCGTTAACATATCTTACATACTGATTTGAAAAAGCAGATTGATTTTTAAGTTTATATTCGCTCCATTTATTACCGCTTAAGGATTTTACAGCCTCTTGCATAAGCTTTTTCGCTTTGTCTTCGGTAATTTTCGGCTTTGCATTTAAAATTGCTTGCTTACCTTTGTAGAATGAAATAATTTCACCTGTTTTGGCATTAAGAGTATAGGAAGCGTAACTGATGTTTTCTCCCATTGTTTCAAATTCGATATTTGCAAAATAATTTTCCGAATAATAGTCTTTGTTTATTGAAAAATAGGTTTTCTTAAAGCTTTTATCGTAAGTGGTATATTTATTATTCTTTATTATGTTTATAAGTTGAGTTTCAGATAAAAGACCTGCTATTTTATCAATTTCATCCTGTTCAGGTTTTGAAAGCATACTGTCCATAACTGCTTCGTTTTTTAAATTACCTCCGCTTGTGCTTCCTGTATAGCGAAAATCTTCTTGTTTTTTTTCGAAAACTTCGCCGTCAGTTGCACTTATAAATGTTAAAGAGTCTTCCGATGGGATATATGCGGGGTAAGCGATTTTCTGTCTGTTTTCATTATAAATGAAATGTTTGAGCTTAAGACCAAGCTTGTCTTTGTATGCTGCGATTGCCGAAGCTTCTGAAATAATATCGGAAGATTCGGGAAAAGTAACATTTTCAGAAAAATTAAGGGAAAAGTTGAGCAGTTTTTCTGCGTTTAAATCAAGGGCTATGTATCCGTCGTTTCCGTAAACCGGAAGATTGTTTACATATCGTTTTACAGAAAACCTTAAACTGTTGTCGAAAAGATTTTCTGAATCGGAAAGCTTTTCTGTTTTTAGTTCATTTGAAATTAAAGGATTTAGCTTTTTAACAAATAAATCAGCTTTGTTTAATGCTTCCTCTGAGGAAATCCTGTTAATTTCGGGTTTTTGGTTATAAGCTTCGTTATCCGATGAGTAGTATGAATAAGAGGTTATTATTCCGCTTTGAGTTACTGAAATATTAAGAGAAGTGAATTTTCCGTCTTTGTCGGTATACCATTCAAAATTATAAACAGTATTTCCGTTATATGTATTTATTCTGCTGTCAAAGTTTTCAAACTGTTCGGTGTCGGGGATTCTTTCTTTAACTGAAATTAAAATCTTTTCTAAATCATTCGAGTTTTCGCAAAATGCAGTGAAACAGGGAAGCAGAAGTGTAAGTGCGATTAAAATTGCAACTATTTTTTTCATTTTAACAACTCCTTTATTTATAATACTTTTTACTCTTGTGAAAAGTTTCATTTTCTTTAAATATTTT
>JAZOOC010000280.1:0-4765 GCA_045654825.1 Clostridia bacterium
CACCCGCAATTCATAATATTTAGTCCGTCTTTAACTTCAACATCAGAAATAAGCACAACAAAACGGTCAATCTGATTATATTTTCTTATCATATCATTTTTTATCTTGCCGTTTTCCGCCATTATTCCTATTGCTTTCAAAAGCTCGGAGGCTTCATTTTCTTTTATTATATAATCTCTTCCGCCAACAGCAGCAACTGACGGCATTTTTTCTTTGCCTGTGCTTTTTTTAGACTCAACTCTTTTATCGTCTGCCTCTATAACAAGTCCGCTCATTCTATCCTGATAAATTACTTTAACGCTTTCATATTTATCAAGATTTTCTATTATCACACCGGGAATATCTTCGGGGGTTATTTCTTTCGAAATACCCATATATGAAAAAATAAGTACTCCGTCTTTATCTTCTATAACAAGCGGAAATTCTTTAACTCCGGATTTATATAGAACTGTTATATCGGTGAAATATTCTCTATTCTCGGTAAAACGATATACTAAAGAGCCAAGAAGAAGCTTTAGCTTGGGTATTTGTTTTGAATTCATGGGCTACTCCCCTTTCAATGCCGCTTTCGCAAGCTTATCTGCCATTTCGTTATATTTAACACCACTATGTGCAGGAACTTTTACAAATTTAATTTTAATTTTTGATTTCATTTTTTCCGAATAGCTTTTATATGCGGCAGTACAGGAAAGATTAGTTTTCCATCTGCCCTCTGCCCAGGCAGCTATTCCCTCATAATCGTGATATATAGTAACAGAATCAAAACCGTTTTCAGCTGCATATTGCATTGCTTTCATAGCTCCACGAAGCTCTCCGGCAACATTTCTCATTGATGCCGCCTCTTTATTATCTCCTACTCCGTTTAAGGTTTCTTCCTTTCCGTTATTTATAATAACAAGTCCGAAAGAATATCTTTCGCTTTCTGAATCATAGCTTCCGTCAACAAAAGCGCAAAGCCCGGGTGCAAGAGATATTTCATCCTCTTTTGCCATCTCTTCGCCATTTAAATATGCCATTGCCTCTTTTTTTGTTTTAAATCCTTTATATTCAGCTTTTGGGTATCCGTCGATTTGTTTTTTTGTATCTTCCCAGCTCTCAAAAATTCCTGTTTCTCTGCCGCTTAAAACGGCATAATATTTTTTCATAAAACACCTCAGAGAGATTTTATTATAAATATTCCTATAAATAATGTAAGTATGCTAAGTCCCGTTGTACAAACAACGATTCCCGAAGTCAAGTCTGTATCCGAATTCATTTCTTTAGCCATAACATAACTGTTTATCGCAGTTGAAGACCCCATATAAACAAGTGTTATTAAAAGCTCGTCTCCCCGAAAACCGAAAAGATAGGAAATTATCACACCGAACAAAGGTGAAAAAACAATTTTTGCAAAAGTTGCCGCCATTGCTTCTTTGAAACACCCTGCAAACTTTTTAAAGTCGAAAGAGCCTCCCAAAAGAATTAGTCCCAAGCCTAATGCAGTATTTCCAAGATAGGTTATTGTTCTTTCAAGAAACAAAGGCTTTGGAATTTTAAATGCGGAAAATATAAGACCCGAAACACAGCCTAAAATAAGCGGATTTTTGAGTATATTTTTGAAAACCTTTTTATAGTCACCTTTAGACTCTGACCAGTAAGCAAGACAAAATACTGCTATAACATTAAATACAGGAACACCAAGTGCAAGAAGCATCTCTGCTTTTGCCACTCCCGCCGCTGTAAGAATATTTTTTAAAAGCGGAAGTCCCAATATCGCAAAATTGGAACGGTATGAGCAATGAATCATTGCTCCTGCTTTTACTCTGTTTTTCTGAAACAAAGGATAAACTATCCAGAAAATTATAATAGTTGCTATAAGAGAGCCTATCATAGCCAATATAAAATTAATATCAAAAGATGCGCTGAAATCCACCGAAGAGGTATCGTTAAATAAAAGAAGCGGTGTTGCTATTATAAAAACATATTTAGAAACACCCGAAAAAAATCCGTCGGATAAAATATTTTTGTTTTTTAAAAACCAGCCTATTACCATAACAAGAAACACCGGCAATACAGCATTGGCTGAAAATATCAGATTTTCCATAATATATCCCTTTCAAAATAATCTCATTATATTTTATCATATATAAATCAATTTTTAAAGCATAATATTTCTTTTTTTAAAAAAAGATAAATTTTAATTAAAAAAACACAAATTTTGATAATATTTAAAATACTACTTGATTTTATATTTCCTGTGTGTTATAATATTTAAAGTTGATTTGCGCCGTTAGCTCAGCTGGATAGAGCGTCTGGCTACGGACCAGAAGGTCAGGGATTCGAATTCTCTACGGCGCGCCACAAAAAACAGCTTCAAATTGAAGCTGTTTTTTTATTATAAAATCTCTTTGCTATAAGCTTTACAAATAATATGGATTAGGCTTAAACAATATAATTAGCAAATCCACAATCACTCCAATTCCTATATACCACCTGTACGGTTGTATATAGGAACACTGAAGGTGTCATATATTTCTCTTTTGGAGTCGCTCTGATTTTTAGATATAGTTTCAGTAAAAGAAAGCTTTTTATCAGGTTTTGATACAGACATAAAATTATTTTTACTGATTTCTGCATTTTTTTCAGAGTTCTGCATAAGATTATTCTTGACAACAGGTTTCGATTGTGATACATTGTTGTTAGAAGCATTCTGGTCATAATCGCCATCGATTAGTGATGTCGATTCACTGGCTTGAATGCTTTTGTTTTTTATTCTTACAAGATTTCCTTTTGCAATTTCATTTTGTATATACAAATTAAAATTGTCACTGGGTGTCACTGGGGACGGTCCTTATTTGTCACTCATTATTTTGAGATTTCTGCGTAGAATTAGTATTGACAGAAATATTCAAATGTGGTACACTGTCATTAAGCAATTGAGTTAGGTTGTTCAGCTTGGGCAATTGGAGCCCTATCGCATCCAACCATTCAATTGTTTTTTCTTTGTCAACAAACAACATTTTTTTGTCAAATTCTTATTTATCTGAATTTTGCTTTGCGGTTTTACAAGAAGCAATCAGCATTACCTTAATAGAACTACATTTGGAAGAAAGCGATTTAAAGGTGGCTTCATCAATATATTTTGTTCTGAAAAGCAATTCTAACCAATATCCCGTTTCACTTGCTTCTTTCAAAGCTATTTCAAGTTTTGAAATAAAATCTTTTTTCCCTTGTGCATACTGTGCTTCATGAATGTTTGCACCGATCGATGTTCCGCTTCTTCCGATTTGATTGGATATAATAGATTCATGGTTCGATTTCAAATATTTTACAAGATTTATGATATCTACGGAAAAGTCCATCGAAAGTTCTGTAAGCTTATTTTCTTTCATAAAATCTCCTCTGTTTATCAGATTATATCAGAAACTTTTGCGTATTTCAATGATGCATCGCCAGTGCCGATATGATGCATTTGCTTCGCAAATATGATGTTGCTCGTTTCACTCGCAATGATGCGATGTTTGCCATAAAATGTGGCGAAGCCACACATCATTAGGCGAATCCGTCATAATTGGCAACGCCAACATCATTTGCCGCAGGCAAACATCATTCAAAAAACTCACCTTTGTCGATAGACAAAAGTGACTTTTTTGTTGGTGCGAGTGACGGGACTTGAACCCGTACGCCAAAGACACACGCCCCTCAAACGTGCCTGTCTGCCGATTCCAGCACACTCGCATATATATCAATAAAATTGATAACTATTAAATTTCAACCTTGGGATTTGCTATATTTCTCCAGTCAAGGTCGCCTCTTTCAAGGCCTTTTATTAAAACTTCAGCAGATGCAACATTTGTTGCAATCGGTATATTATGAATATCGCAAAGTTTACACATTTCGGTTACATCGGGCTCGTTTTCCGATGTGGAAAGCGGATCTCTGAAGAACAAAACGAGATCTATCTCGTTATAAGCAATTCTTGCACTTATCTGCTGGTCGCCACCCTGAATACCTGCGAGGAATTTATGTATCTGCAATTTTGTTGCATCTTCAATGATTCCGCCTGTAGTGCCGGTTGCGAACAAGGTATGATTTCTGAGAATGGGTTTGTATGCTATACAAAACTGAGCCATTAATTCTTTTTTCATATCGTGTGCAATAAAAGCTATGTTCATTATCAATTCCCCTTACAGCCTAAATAACCTGCCAAATAAACATTTACGCTTGCCTTTAAGGTTGATTATCGGTATATTTTTACCTTCAAGTCTTTTTGCAATATCTGAAAATTCCCTACCCGCAGGCGAAGAAGATTCAAGAACAGCCAATGTGCCTCTTTTCTGGCTTTTTAAAACCATTTCATCTTCAAGGACTATACCGATGGGAGAAACGCCCAATATATCGGTGATTTCATCAATCGAGAGCATATCGCCTTTTCTGATCATATCCGGTCTTACACGGTTAATCAGCAATCTCAATTCAGAAACATTCGCAAGATCAAGCAAATCTATAACTTTATCTGCATCGCGAACTGACGACATTTCCGGTGTTACAACGATTATTGCCATATCGGACGCTGCAACGGCTGATTTGAAGCCATTGTCTATTCCTGCGGGACAATCGAGCAGAATATAATCGTAATTCTTTTTTAAATCGCTGAAGAGCTTTTTAAATTTTTCCGGGTAGAGATACTCTTTATCGGTAGACTGTGCCGCCGGGAGAAAATCCAGTTCTCCATATTCATTAAAGCTGAAAACAGCTTTATCGAAACTGCACTTATCTTCGAGAA
>JAZOOC010000281.1:0-2127 GCA_045654825.1 Clostridia bacterium
GGACGCCGTCCCCTACAAATTCTGAAATTTCAAAATTCATATCTACCTTAAAAAGATTTTGTAATAAAGAATATGGAAAAAATATTTGGCAAAGATCCTTTCATGATCACATAATTCGTGGTGAAAAAGATTATAAAAAAATATGGGAATATATTGATACAAATGTTATAAGATGGGAAAATGATTGTTTTTATAACACAGAAACGGAGCAGTGAATTTCACTGCTCCGTTGTACTTTAAATTATTCGCCTTTTTTAACTGCTTCAAAATCATCAAGGATTTCTTTTGAAGACGCAGGAGTTATAAGTAAGAATATTCTAACACTTAATCGTCTATCGAGTTATCTGTAGCTTTCTCATATATTTCAAGCACTTCCTGTGAGGGAGCTTTATCAATAAGAGTAACAACAACAGCTGCAACTGCACCGATAATAAATCCGGGAATGATTTCGTATACACCTGTAATAGATGTGAGAGTTGCACCATTTGAAACAGGAAGCCACAACCAGAGCATATCAACAAGCGCACCTACGATTATACCGGCAACCGCACCTTTGTATGTAAATCTCTTCCAGAAAAGCGAGAATAAAACTGCAGGACCGAATGCCGCTCCGAAAATACCCCATGCGTTGGATACAAGATCCATAATTGCCTGCGCTGCTTTTCCCTTACTGCTTGCAATGAAATATGCTATAACAGCTATAATCATAACGATTAAACGACTTACCCATAACATTTCTTTATTGGAAGCATTTTTTCTTATAAGCGGTTTATAAAGGTCGCTTGAGAAAGAAGATGCCGCAACAAGAAGCTGTGAGTCTGCAGTAGACATTGATGCCGCAATAATTGCTGCAAGAAGAAGTCCTGCTATGAATGCGGGGAATACATCTCTTGCAAGCTCAACAAAGATAAGAGACTGTTTTCCTTCCAAAAGAAGCTTTGCGGAAAGGTCTGTACCGTCAGAATACACGAACATTCTTCCAAAATATGCGATAACTATTGTTGCCGCAAGTGAAAGAACAACCCAGATAATCGCAACTGTTGCAGATTTTTTAACCATAGAGGGTTTTTCAATAGCCATAAATCTTACTATAATATGAGGCATACCGAAATATCCAAGACCCCAGCCGAGACCGGAAACAATATCTTTCCAGCTTGCGTTGAAGAAATTCGCAACAAAAGTAAATTCTTCACCGTTAGGACCCTGATATACCGTACTTAACGCTGCAGGGTCAAGGTCTTTAACAAATCCAACAACGATAGGAACTATAAGAAGTGCAGCTATCATAAGAAGTCCCTGGAAAAAGTCGGTCCAGCAAACTGCACTGAATCCGCCGAGAAAAGTATATATAACCACGATTGCCGCAAATATAAGCATTGCAGTTGAACTTGAAAGCTCGGGAACAAGAGTTGTAAATACATCCGCACCTGCAACAAAAGCAGATGCAACATAAATTGTAAAGCATACAAGGAATACAACCGCGCAGATGATACTTACAGTATGACTCTTTGAAACGAAACGGTTTGAAAGATACTGAGGAAGTGTAATAGAATCTCCTGCAGCTCTTGAAAACTTACGAAGTCTTTTTGCAACGAGAATCCAGTTTGCAGCAGTACCTATTGCAAGACCTATTCCAATCCATGCCTGACCGAAACCGAACGCAAGAATACTTCCTGGAAGCCCCATAAGAAGCCAGGCGCTCATATCCGATGCCTGTGCACTCATTGCAGTAACCCAGGGACCCATTGCTCGTCCGCCGAGAAAATAATCCTTTTCTGATACTTCCTTTGACTTAACAAAGAAGTAAACTCCAATAGCAATCATTGCTACGAAATATAAAACAAATGCTAAAATATCCATAATACCATTCTCCTTCGTGGTAATTTTTGCATATTATACATTTTAATACACTAAATTGCAAAAGTCAAGGGTATTGAAATACTATTTTTATTGTGTTATAATACCTCTCAATTGGAGGTATTAAATATGGATACAAAAATTTTAGCAAAAGTCGGTAATACCGTTATTACCGAAACCGACATCAACAACACAATCAAGGCGCTTGGCCCCCGCGGTGCAGGTTACAACACTCCCGAGGGAAGAAAAGCGGTTTTAGAGCAGATTATT
>JAZOOC010000282.1:0-26167 GCA_045654825.1 Clostridia bacterium
TTCTTGAAGAAATGAAAAAGGTTGCAGCAGAAAGTAATCGTGTGCTTAAAAAGGATAAATTCTGTGCTGTACTTATGGGTGATACGAGACAAAAGGGGCATATGATATCGATGTCATTTGATGTCATGCGTATTTTCGAAAGCGCCGGTTTCAGATTGAAAGAACTTATCATAAAAGAACAGCATAATTGTAAGGCAACGGGATATTGGAAAACGAACAGTGTAAAATATAATTTCTTACTTATTGCACACGAGTATTTATTTGTTTTCAAGAAATAATGTTTACTGTTTTCGACAGAGTATTCATACAAAAAGGGACTGTAAAAAACTTGTTTGATGTGACCCCAAAAAGTTAGACTTTTTATAGCGTAGTAGTTTGATGACTGCTACGCTATTTTTATTTAAATGCGGAGCATTTGTTCCTTAATTTTTCACTATTCATTGCTTTTGCTCTGCCGACACCATAATTTTCAACTCTTAATTTTCCATTCAATTGAAAAAGGTGGTTCTTTTTCAAATGAAAGTCCGTCGGTTTCGATTTTATGGGAATATAAGGACAGAGGAGCAATAATTTTGCTTCCGTATTTTTTATCGCCGATTAAAGGATGCTTTCTTGAGGCAAACTGAACTCTTATCTGGTGGCTTCTGCCTGTTTCCAATGTGATTGATACGAGAGAACACTCGGTTTCGTTATAAAATCCGGTTTCCAATACCTTATATTTAAGGATTGCCTTTTTAACGCCCTTTCTTTCTCTTTTAACCACAAAGCTTTTGTTTTTTGAAGAGTCTTTGAAAAGCAAATCCTCCATAACTCCCTCGGATTCTTCAAAAACACCCTCGCATAATGCAAGATATGTTTTGTTAAAATCCTCTCTGTTTGCGATTTTAGTTGAAAATTTAGCGGCGGCTTTCTTGTTTTTTGCATAAACCATAACACCGCCGACAGGCTTATCAAGACGGTGAAGAGTATAAATATCGGAATTTAATTGTTCCTTTAACAGCTTGGGAAATTCGTCTTCGGATGAAATTCCAACAGGCTTTACTGCAAAAACAATATCTTTGTTTTCATATAAAATTTCTGTCATATCAGTTTCCTTTTTTTAAAACATAACATATTTTATGGTCTTTTTCTTCTGCTTTTTTAAAGGTTAAATTTTTATATATTCCCTCAACCGAAAGATTTCTGCCTGAAAGAGCCTTTTTAATATCTTCGGAAAAATATGCTCTTTCGGTCTGTTCTTCGTAAAATCTTTTATATAAATTATCTTCTCTGTAGAACATATCAAGGAAAAAATCGCATTTTTTGTTTTTATATTCGCTCTGCCATACAAGATATATTCCGTCTTCTTCAAAAATATGGGTTTTGTTGTTTAAAACATCCTTAAAATAGCTTTCGGTATTCAAATCGAATATAAAAATCCCGCCCGGATTAAGGTAGTTTTCCGCAAGGGAAAATACCTTTTTCAAATCGGCAAGCGAGGTTATGTAATTTAAGCAGTCGAATGAGGAATATATAACATCTACTGTGCCGTAAAGCTCAAATTCTCTCATATCCTGGCATAGATATAATATATTATCCCGCTGATTTTCTTTCTTTGCAATATCGAGCATTTCCTCCGAAATATCAATACCTATCATATCATATCCCTTGTCTGCCATAATAGAGGTAAGACTTCCCGCACCGCAACCTAAATCCAGTATAATTTCGGGAGATATGTTATTTTTTTGAAATATTTTTTCATAATAACCGGCTATGGAAGCATAGTCGGTATCTTTCATTAATTTGTAGTATCCGTAAGCAAATGAACTATACATAATTTATACCTGCCAGTCTATCGTCGTATTGCCGAGCGATTTTAAAAATTCGATGGCTTTTTAGAAATGTCCGCATCCGAAAAATCCGTTATATGCAGAAAGAGGACTGGGATGCGCCGACTCAAGAATAAGATGACGGCTGTTTGTTATAAGTTTTTTCTTTTGTCTTGCATTTCCGCCCCATAAAAGAAATACAACGGGGTCAGGTCTTTCGTTTAAAAGCTCAATAACACGGTCGGTAAAAATCTGCCAGCCGATTTTACTGTGGGAATTTGCCATAGCAGCTCTTACCGTAAGCGAAGTGTTTAAGAGTAAAACACCCTCTTTTGCCCATTTTTCCAAAAATCCATGGTTGGGAATATTGAAATCTTCAAATTCATCTTTCAGTTCTTTATATATATTTACAAGTGATGGCGGTATTTTGATATCGGGTTTAACAGAAAACGCAAGTCCGTGCGCCTGCCCCTCGCCGTGATAAGGGTCTTGCCCGAGAAGAAGAATTTTTGTATCCTTATATGAAGTCAGCTTAAGTGCGTTGAATATGGAATACATATCAGGATAAACGGTATGGCTTTTATATTCAGTTTTTAAAAATTCTCTTATTTTAAGATAATATTCCTTTTCCCATTCCTCGGATAAAAGTGTATCCCAGTCGTTTCCTATGTTGACCATATAATCACCCTTTCGTCTGTATTCTATCATACAATTGGTAAAAATAAAAGGATATTCTAAAAAAATATTGCCATATTAATTTTTTTATGATAAAATATTTAAAAACAATTATAGAAAGGATATTCAAAATGAAAAAGATTATCGCATTATTAATGGTTATAGCAATGATCGCTATGTTATCTGCATGTAACGGTGCAGGCGGAACAACAATGACAATGGGTACAGGCGGAACAGCAGGTACATACTACGGCTACGGCGGTGTTTTAGGTCAGTATATTAAAAACAATGCAGGAATCAATGTAACAGTTGTTTCCACAGACGGTTCAAAAGCTAACATTCAGGGTATCGAAGCAGGAAATTATCAGCTCGGTACAGTTCAGTCTGATGTTATGGCTTATGCTTGGGAAGGAACCCGTTCTTTTGAAACCGAAGGAAAAATAGATTCTTTCAGAGTTGTTGCAGGTCTTTATGCTGAATCTGTTCAGCTTGTAACAATGGATCCCGCAATCAAGAGCGTTTCCGACCTTAAAGGTAAAAGCGTATCAATCGGTGCTCCCGGTTCAGGTGTTTACTTCAATGCAGTTGATGTTTTAACTGCTGCAGGTCTTACAGAAAAAGATATTAAAGCTCAGTATCAGTCTTTTGCAGACAGCGCAGATGCGTTGAAAGACGGTAAAATAGATGCAGCATTTATCGTTGCAGGTGCTCCTACACCCGCAATCACAGAGCTTTGCACAACAAATAAAGCTTATCTCGTTCCCATCGATGGCGAAATCAGCAAAAAGCTTATCGCTGATTGCCCCTTCTATACAGAATTCGTAATTCCCAAAGGAACATACGAAGGTCAGACAGAAGATGTTACAACAGTTACAGTTAAAGCTACATTAATCGTAAGCGCAGACGCGGCTGAAGAAGATGTTTACGAACTTACAAAAGCAATTTTCGATAATATCGAAGCTATAACATCTGAAAATGCAAAAGGTGCAGAATTAAGTATTGAAAACGCAACAAGCGGTATGACTGCTCCCTTCCACGCAGGCGCTGCTAAATACTTTGCAGAAAAAGGCACAGAAGTAGCAGTTAAATAATTTAATTTTTGTAAATTTGGGGGCGCGGATTTTGCGTCCCCGATTTTGTTGTTTACCGTTGTAAACAACAGGTAATAAGGAATAGCGAACAACAACTTATTCACAATTCCCTTTTACCTCTTCACTAATTAAAAGGAGGTCATAAGATGTTTTTCAAAAAAAATACATCTCCGAAATCAGAAGAACCAATGGATCTTGAAGCGGTTATGCAAAAATTCGACCGCGAATCCAATGTAAGAATATGGGAGGGCGGTCCGAAAATCGCAGTAACCTGTATACTTGCAATATTTTCATTGTTCTGTATATATGTAACTTTATTTGCAAGCTGGCTTGAAGAAATCCGTCTTACATCTTTTGTTGCATACATAATTTTTATAGGCTATATTGTTTTCCCGGCAAAAAAGGGTAAAAACAGAGTTAATTATATTCCCTGGTACGATCTTTTGCTTATGCTTGCAGGAACAGGTGCGTTTCTTTACTATATGATAAATGCACACACCATTATCCAGCAGGGTAGTAACTTTTTATGGTATCAGGTAGTAATAGGTATTCTGGGAGTTATCTCTCTTGCAGAGGTTTGCCGCAGAAGTGTAGGTCTTCCCATTGTTATAGTTGCAGGCTGTTTTATTGTTTATGCGCTTATCTGGGGACTTTCAAATCCTACATTGTGGGGTAAATTAAAATATATTGTTCATTATCTTTTTTACAGCAAAGAGGGTATACTTTCAACTCCCGTAAATGTTTGCTCTAAATTTATAGTTGTGTTTATTATTTTCGGAGCATTTCTTGAAAGAACGGGGATTGCAGATTTCTTTATAAAAATTACCAACTCAATTGTTGGCGGTTTTTCGGGCGGCCCTGCAAAGGTTGCGGTTGTAGCAAGTGCTCTTGAGGGTATGGTATCGGGATCTTCGGTTGCAAATACCGTTGGCTCCGGTTCTGTTACTATTCCTCTTATGAAAAGAACAGGTTATAAACCCGAATTTGCCGCTGCTGCCGAAGCATCTGCATCAACCGCCGGACAGATAATGCCTCCCATTATGGGTGCTGCCGCTTTCCTTATGGCAGATTATCTCGGCGTACCTTACAGTAACATTGTTTTAAGAGCAATACTTCCTGCAATTCTTTATTTTGCCGGAGTATTTATTTCAGTACATCTTGAAGCTAAAAAAGAGGGCTTAAGAGGTCTTACAAAAGAGGAACTTCCAAAATTTTTACCTCTTTTAAAGCAAACATATCTTCTTTTACCTCTTATTATACTTATCTGGCTTGTTGGAACAAGTCAGCGTTCAATTCAGTATGCAGCGGCTATAGCAATCGTTGTTGCTATCGCTGTAAGCCTTTTCAATAAAGAAAACCGCATAACTCCCAAGCGTATATGGGAAGCTCTTGCAGCAGGCGGACAGGGTATGATTACGGTTGCGGCGGCTTGCGGCGTTGCAGGAATAATTGCAGGAACAATCACTATGACAGGTCTTGCAAATATGATGATAAACGGTATAGTTGCCCTTGCGGGAAATCAGGTAATAATAGCACTGTTTTTAACAATGCTTTGCTGTATCGTTCTTGGAATGGGTGTTCCTACAACTGCCAACTATTGTATTATGGCAGCTACCTGTGCTCCTATTTTAATCCGTATGGGTGTTCCCGCAATTGCGGCGCACTTCTTTGTATTTTACTTCGGTATAGTTGCAGACCTTACGCCTCCGGTTGCTTTGGCAGCTTACGCAGGCGCGGCTATTGCACAGGCTAATCCTATGAAAACAGCTGTAACTGCAACAAAGCTTGCAATCGGTGCTTTCATAGTTCCTTATGTATTCGCTTTAAATCCTGCTATGCTCTTTATTGATACATCTGCAGTTGAGGTTATTTCGATAAGTATAACTTCAATTATCGGTATATTTGCGGTATCGGCTTCTCTTGAGGGTTATCTCATTAAAAGAATGCCCTGGTATCAGAGAATTTTAAGCCTTGTGGGCGGACTTTTGCTTATCTATCCCGGACTTGTAACCGACAGTATCGGTGTGGGTCTTGTTGTATTGGTTGCTGTTATGCAGATAATTTCTAAGAAAACTGCACACAATATAGGGGGATAAAAAATGACCGAGTTATTTTTTGTACGCCACGGACAGAGCGAAGCAAATCTTGAGCATATCTTTGCGGGTGCGTTTGATTCGCCATTGACAGAGCTTGGATTAAAACAGGCAGAAAAAAACGCGGAATATTTTCTAAAAAATATAAAACCCGATGTTGTTTATGCAAGTCCTCTTGAAAGAGCCTATAATACAGGGAATGCCGTAGCAAAAGCCTGCGGTATTCCCATAATAAAAAATGAAAGCCTTCGGGAAATATATGCAGGAAAGTGGGAAGGCGTAAGCTTTGAAAAAATCAAAGACGAATATAGCGAAGAATTTGATATATGGCTTAACGATCTGGGAAATGCGGTTTGTTCCGATGGTGAATCTGTTGTTGAGCTTCAGAAACGTGTTTTGGAAGCGGTTGTTAAAATAGCAGAGGAAAATGACGGTAAAAAAGTAGTAATTGCAACTCACGCAACCCCTATAAGAGTTGTGGAATGTATTTTCAATAAAAAGCCTTTGAACGATATAGTAAATATACCTTGGGTTACAAATGCTTCGGTTACTCATGTTAAATATCAAGACGGAGAGTGGGAAGTGGTTTCAAGAAGCTATGATGAACATCTTGATGGAATGACAAGCTCACTTCCCGCAACAGTATAAATTGAATCAGGAATATCGGAAGCTCAAAAACCGTCTTATAAACACTACAGAGGTAACAATTTTTGCTGCTAAAATTTAAAGGGGAAATAAAAAATGAAAAAGAAGGTAAAAATCGGATATATCGGACTTGGCAGACGCGGTGCTGATGTGCTTGAAAAATGTGTTAGTGAAATGAAGGACGTAGAAATCACCATGATCTGCGACTACTATGAGTCTAATTTGGAAAAAGCACATAATATCTTAAAAGAAAAAGGGCATAAAGATGTTATTCCTACAAAAAATTATCACGATGTTTTGAATAACACTGATATAGAAGCTGTGTTTATTATGACAGGTTGGGACAGCAGAATAGTTCTTGTGAAAGAGGCTATGCGTGCCGGAAAATATACAGGTTTTGAGGTTGGTTGTGCTTTTGACCTTCAGGAATGTTATGAACTTTTAGAAGTTTATGAAGAAACAAAAACACCAATTATGATGCTTGAAAATTGCTGCTATGGCAGAATTGAAATGATGGCACTCAATGCAAAAGAAAAGGGCCTTTTTGGCGAGATTATTCATGCCGAAGGCGGATATCATCACGATTTAGTAGCTTGCAAGGAACTATATGGCAGTACAACCGGTGACGAAGACCGCCATTACAGAATTCACTCTTACATTCATAGAAACTGTGAACAGTACCCCACTCATGAGCTTGGTCCCATCTGTAAAGTTTTGGGCATCAACCGCGGCAATAAAATGCTGACCTTGAGTTCATTTGCTTCGAAGAGTGTTGCTCTTAAGGAACGCATTGTAAATGATTTGGGAGTAGACAGCAAGTGGGCAAAATTTGATTATAAGCAAGGCGATATTATCAACACAATAATCACCTGTGCAAATGGTGAAACCATCAGACTTTGTCTTGATACAACTGCACCCCGTCCTTACTATTCCAGAAACTTCACTATCCGCGGCAGCAAGGGTATGTGCGCTGAAGAAGGCAATGTATTGTTTTTAAATGGTGTTATGGAAGAACCCTGCCGTGACAATCTGGAGGAAATATATAAGGAACACGACCATCCGCTGCATAAAGAATATGCAGAGCTTGGAGAAAAAGGCGGCCATGGCGGTAAGGATTGGCTGGTTTGTCGTGCTTTTATTGAAAGCGTCAAAAGTGGAACAAATACACCTATTGACGCATACGATTCAATTTTATGGGCAGCGATTGCTCCTCTTTCCGAGGCGTCTGTTGCAATGGGCGGTGCACCTGTTTCTGTTCCCGATTTCACCCGTGGTAAATGGATAAACCGCGAACCGGTTACGGAAAGTAAATATTGTCTTGATAAGGTTTGTGTTGATCATACAACACAGATTTTTCCTGAATAAAATCCGAAAAGGAGTTAGACTTAATGAGTACCGTTAAATTTTTAGGTAAAATGCCCGATCCTTTCTTAAAAGAAAACGGAACAAGAATGACACCTGAGGAATGGTATAGCAAACGGGACGAAATCAAAAAAAAGGTTGTTGAAATGGAATTTGGTGAAATTATTCCACGTCCTGAGGTTGTTGAAATCGAAAGACTGAATATGCTTACCAGAAATCATGTTGGTACCTGGTTTAAAATTTATGCAGGAACAAAGGAAAAACAAGTTTCCTTTACTTTGGAGCTCAATCTACCCGCTCATTCCGACAAATACGATCCTGCTTTAGGAGTTGAAGAAAAGCATCCCGTTATATTAACCGGTGATGCCTGCTATGCTAATATGGAAAGCGATGTTATAGCAGAGGCTATGAAAAGAGGCTATATTGCCGCACGCTTTAACAGGCTTGAACTTGCAAATGATGTTAAAGGGAGTCGTGAAGGTGGGCTTCACAGAGTTTATCCTGATATTCGTTTTACGGATATTGGAGCATGGGCATGGGGTTATTCTGTTTGTATGGATGTGTTTGAAAAGCTTTCCTTTGTTGATGAAACAGAGGTTGGTGTAACAGGTCACTCCAGAGGCGGTAAAACCGCTATGCTTGCTGCAGTAATTGACGAAAGAATTAAGTACACTTGTCCTAATAATTCAGGTTGTCATGGCGCTGTTTCCTACAGATGTGTTGTTACCGGTCAAGGAGATGGCAATCATAGATCAGAGCGTCTTGGTGATATGCTTGATAATTTTCCTACATGGATGGGCGATGCGCTTTTTTCTTATCGTGACAGAGAACAGGAGCTTCCTTATGATATGCACTATTTTGGTGCTCTCGTTGCTCCCAGATATTACTTCCAGTGCGAAGGTATGCAGGACTATTGGATTAACCCTATAGGCGCATGGCAGAACTTTATGGCTGTAAAAGCCTGCTTTAAATATTTGGGATGTGAAGATCATGCTGCGGCTTGGTTCCGTCCCGGGGAGCATCGGCATAAGCTTCCTGATTATATTGAATTTTTAAACTTTATGGACAGAGCAAGAGCAGGGATTCCTCAAAGTGAACATCATACAATAATTCCTTATCCAACAATCCAAAAAAATTTTGACTGGGATTAATATCAATATTAAATAGTTTTCCGGTTTTAAAGTTTGCGATGTAAGGAGAAAAAGATTTATAATAATAAATAGGAGAAAGCTATGAACCAGGAATATCAGAAGCTTAAAAATTGTCTTATAAATATAAGAAAAATAACAGATTTTGTTCCCGAAACCGTTCTTATATTAGGGTCGGGTCTTGGAGATTTCGCAGAAAGAATAAAAATTGAAAAAACTGTATATTATAATGAAATAGACGGATTTCCCGTGTCTACTGTTACAGGACATAAAGGATGCTTTGTTTTCGGATATTTCGAAGATAAGCCGATTGCGATAATGAACGGCAGAGTTCATTATTATGAGGGTTATGATATGGCAGATGTTGTTCTCCCCGTAAGACTCTTAAGAGAAATGGGTGCAAAAAAGCTTATTATAACCAATGCTGCAGGAGGAATAAATCCCGATTTTAAACCGGGCGATTTAATGCTTATTACAGACCAGATTTCTTCATTTGTTCCGTCTCCGTTAAGAGGGCCGAATATAGACGAGCTGGGAGTGAGATTTCCCGATATGAGCAGTATATATTCAAAAAGACTTTCGGATATAATAAGAAAAGCGGCAATGGAAGAGAATATTTTTTTAAAAGAGGGAATATATATTCAGACAGCAGGTCCTAATTATGAATCTCCTGCAGAAATCAGAATGTATAAAACTCTGGGTGCAGACGCAGTTGGTATGAGTACCGCATGTGAGGCTATTGCTGCTACTCACGCAGGATACGAGGTATGCGGCATAAGCTGTATTTCAAATCTTGCTGCAGGCATAAGCAAAAACCCCTTAACTCACGAAGAGGTTAAGGAAACAGGCAGACTCGTTGCAGAAAAATTTGCAAGATTAATTGAGAAAATATTACATTTCTGTTAAAATTATTGACATCAAGTTCGAGTTTATTGTATAATTATAACAAATAAGAGATAATCCGTTGACAGATTATATGTTGCTATTTTGCACAGACTAAAGCTGTGCTTTATATAAGGAGGTCTCAATATGAAATTGAAAATTGCTGAAAGAAAGTACAACGCAACCGACAAAATGAAGGAGAAAATCGAAAAGAAACTTTCTAAATTCGATAAGTTCTTCGGTGAGGCAACAGATGCACAGGTTGTTTTGTCCAGGGAAAAAGACAGAGAAACCTGTGAGGTGACTATCTTTTTCGGGGATGCAATCTTCCGTATGGAAGAGACTACCAAGGATATGTATAATTCGATAGACGAATGTATCGAAAATTTAAAGAAACAGATAAGAAAACATAAAACAAAACTTGAAAATAAATATAAGCTTAAAGAAGCCTCTGCAGATGTATGGGATTTTGCAGATGAATACGACGAGGAGGAAGAAGAATTCAGAATCGTTAAATCTAAGCTTATCTCGGTTAAGCCTATGTTTGTTGAAGAAGCTATTCTCCAGATGAATCTTATCAATCACGAATTTTTCGTGTTCCGTAATGCAGAAACCGAAAAAATAGATATTGTTTATAAGAGAAAGAACGGAGATTACGGACTTATAGAAACTGAATAGAAAAAAAGGTGTCGAAAGACACCTTTTTTAATTCCTAATTTATCTAAGCTATTTCCCAAGCTCTTTGGTCCGCATATAAGATTTCTCAATAGCTTTCATAACGGTTTTTTCAAAATCGTCTGCCCACAGGCTTTTAACGCCCTCGATGGTGCTTCCGCCCGGACTGCAGACTTTTTCTCTTAACGAGTCGGGAGCTTCTTTAGAGGAAAGTGCAAGCTTTGCTGCGCCAAGAAGGGTCTGTTCTGCATATAACAGTGCTTTATCGTAAGAAAGACCTGCAGCTTCTCCGCCTTTTGCAAGAGCATCCATAAACATATAAACGAAAGCCGGTCCGCATCCCGAAACCGCGCTTCCTGCATCAAATAGTTCTTCGGGCAGATAATCTGTTTTTCCCGATTCCGAAATCAGATTTGAAAAAATATCAAGTTCTTCATCAGTAACAAATTCGTTTTTGCAGATAAGAACAACGCCCTCACCTGTGGAAACGGGGGTGTTCGGCATTATTCTTATTACGGGATAATCTCCGCCTGCCATCTTTGAGATTTTTTCTGTTGTAAGACCTGCTGCCATAGAAACAAGAATAAATCTGTCTGTCCTTTTATTAAGAACATCTTTTATTTCCAAAAGCATATCCGACATCATTTGCGGCTTAACTCCGAGAAATATAAAATAGCAGTTTTCTGCAATAGTTTTATTATCTGAAAAAACGCAATTGTTTTCTTTGCAGAATACTTTTGCTTTTTCGGGTGTTCTGTTTGATATATATATATCTTTTGCAGGGATTTTTTTAATAACAGAAAGAGCAACTGCTTTTCCCATATTTCCTGCGCCTATAAATCCTGTTTTCATAGTAAATTCCTTATTTATTGTTATCAAGATAGTATTTGAAAAGCTTTGTATCGGGATGGTCGGGAAGAGAAGAAAGTTTTTCGTATGCTTTTTCAACCATATTTGAAAGAAGCTCTGTGTTAACTTCATTTCTCTTACCGTTCATAAAACGAAGGAAGTTTTCGCTGTATATTTTATTAATAACTTCTTTCGGGAGGTGAAGACCTCTTATATTCCATTCGTTTTCATAGCATTCAATGGTCATTTCGTTATCTTCTGCGGTTAAGGAGGTTTCAACAACATTATAAATTTCGTCTATTGTCTTTTGATCTCTTCTGTCATCCGCATCCGAGCCGAACATTATGCGGTCCTGATATTTTATGAAAAATTCTCTCCAGCCTTCAACATTTTTGGAAAAGCTTTCAAACATACCTGTATGAGGCGCTAAATCAAAGCATACATTCGGATATGTTTCCATAACGCGTATAGCTTCGGGAAGGTCGGTATCCAAAAAGAATACATGCGCAAGAATAACTTTAAGATTGGGATTTTTATCAAGTCTTTCAAGCGTTTCTTTATGAATTTCTTCATAAGTTAAGAAGCCTTCCGCATCATAGCACCAGCCGTATTCAATATGTTCAGGGAGCATTAATTCCTTATGCCAGAATTCTACAGGGTCTTTGGAATGGATAAGTGCAGGGATTCCCATTTTTTCCATTTCGTTGAAAAGAGCATCGTAATCGGGATGGTTAATTCCTTTTTTGTATGCTTTTCTCATATTGGGCTTCATGTTAATGAATTTTACTCCGTCGCAACCCGCGTTTATAATATATTTTAACTGTTCGTCATATGGAATATCTGAAAATACGCCCATATCGTGAACTGTTCCGAAAACATATAAATCGCTTTTCTTATAATCTCTTTTAAGCCAGAGCGCAAAGGTGTTTTCAAACTCTCTGGGCAGATAAAGATTTGCTGAAGTCATTGTTGATGTAACTATATTTACATTTGAAACGCCTTTTTTGTTAAGTATATCAAAAAATTCAGTTCCTTCTTTAATGTCGTATGTATGAAGATGAACGTGAACATCGGTAATTCCCATAATAATTCTCCCTTTTTCTTTTAAGTATAATATAGCAAATTTTCAAAGTCAATTCGAAATCGGATAAAATTATATTAAATTTAGATTACTTTTATTGAAAATTTCATTTTCGGTGATATAATATAATCAGGTGATTATTATGAAATATGCTATAATTTTATGTGACGGAATGGCAGACCTTCCGATAGAAGCACTTAACGGCAAAACTCCTATGGAGGTTGCCGAAAAGCCTTATATGGATATGCTTTCAAAAAAGGGAATAATGGGTATGGCAAGAACGGTTTATGAAGGCTTAAAGCCGGGAAGCGATGTTGCTAACCTTTGTGTTATGGGAATTAATCCGAAAGAAAGCTACAGCGGAAGATCTCCCCTCGAAGCGGCGGGACTGGGTGTTTCGCTCACAGAAGAAGATATTACATATCGTGCAAATCTTGTAACCTTATCCGAAGAAGAAGTTTATGCCGATAAAACAATGGTGGATTACAGCGGCGGCGAAATTTCATCCGAGGATGCAAAAATTCTTATATCCGATTTGAAAGAAAAACTCGAAAATGAGGATTATAAGCTTTATCCGGGAGTAAGCTACCGTCATCTGCTCATAAGAAAAAATCTGAAAAAGGCAGGAGAACTTACTCCGCCTCATGATATAACAGGTAAACCCGTAAAAGAATTTCTTCCTAAAGATTTTGAAATTTTAAATCTTATGGAAGAAAGCAGTAAAATTCTTTCATCTCACCCTGTAAATATAAAAAGAAAAGAGGCAGGAATAAACCCTGCAAACTCGCTGTGGATGTGGGGCGAGGGAACAAAGCCTGTACTTAAAAACTTTGAAGCTGCATATAATATTAAAGGTGCAGTTATATCTGCGGTTGACCTTATAAGAGGAATAGGAAAGCTGATGGGTCTTGAGGTTATCGAGGTTGACGGTGCAACAGGAACAGTGCATACCAACTTCGAGGGCAAAAGAGATGCGGCAATAAATGCTTTTGAAAAAGGCAATTCCTATGTATATGTTCATCTTGAGGCTCCCGACGAAAGCGGACATCAGGGAAGTCTTTCGGATAAAATCAAATCAATCGAGCTTATCGATAAATATATCGTAGGTCCTTTATATGAATATCTTGAAAAAAGCGGTGAGGAATACAAAATTCTTATAATGCCCGACCATCCCACTCCGCTTTCTATAAGAACTCATTCCTCCGATCCCGTTCCTTTCCTTCTTGTATCGGATAAGGATGAGGAAAAATATAAAGACAGAATTTTCAGCGAAAAAGAAGCGGAAAATACAGGAATTTACGAAGAATATGCACATATATTCACAGATAAAATCTTAAAGGGGCTGATATAGTTGGATCTTGATATTAAAAAGCATCTTAAGATAGTTGCCGTTATATTCTATATTATAGCGGGAGGCTTTCTTTTGTCAAAGCTTATGCCTGTTCTTATGCCTTTTGTTATAGCTCTTGCGTTTGCGGTGCTTTTAAATCCTGTGGTTGATATTGTTGAAAAACGGCTCCGCTTTCCGAGAAATCTCGCAAGTATAACGGTTATTGTTTTTGCGGCAGGCGCATTGGTTGCGATTGCTGTTATAATCGGCTCGGAGATATATACTATCGGCGAAGATCTGGTAACAGGATTTATGAGCGGTAAAAACTTTGACGGATTAAAATTTATATCTCAGAAAATATATGAGATTTTCGGCGCAAGAATAGATTTGGTTGAAAGCTTTAAAAATCTTATAAACCCTGCACTTACGGCTGCGGTAAATATTATTCGTCCTATAGCTGCAGGTGCTCCGCAGGTATTCGTTTCGGTTATTGTTTTTATCCTTGCAACACATTTTCTTATTGCGGACAAATTGAAAATTGAAGAGTTTTTTAATAAACTCACAAAAGGGAAATTTAATATTCTTACCGACGGCTTTAAAAATGTTTCCAAAAAATCAGTTATAAAATATATAAAAGCTCAGTTTACCATAATGCTTATAACTTTCGGAGAGCTTTTTGTAGGATTTACGATTATAGGCTGGCTGGGTATAGTAAAGCTTCCGTATATGTTTGTTATTATTCTTGGTATTGCAATTCTTGATGCACTTCCCATTTTCGGAACGGGAGCAGTCCTTATTCCCTGGGCGGTATACGGAATAGTTTCGGGAAACTTTCCCATGGCAATGGCTATGATTATTCTTTATCTTGTCTGTCTGACGGTAAGGCAGCTTATAGAGCCGAAAATTGTCGGGGAAAGTCTTGGAATGCATCCGCTGATAACTCTGCTTGCTATGTATATCGGGCTTAAAGCTATCGGACTTGCCGGGATGATACTTTTTCCCATATTAACAGTTCTTGTTATTCAGCTTTTTAAAATGGGTGTGTTTGACGGCTTTATTAAAGGAAATACCCACTAAAACAAAAAAATTCGATATATTTTTTCTACTCATATCAAAAATTCCACATTTAGAGTTTTCAGCAAATAAGCCATTTTCGAATAGAAAATAAAAAGTGTGTAGAATTTTTTAATAGTGACGAAATATTTTAGTTTACAGAGCGCGGTTTTTTAATTATAATGTAATCATACAAAATATGCTTGTTAATCAGGCAGAAGGAGGACACAAATGGCAAAAGCAAAGAAAGATAGAATACACAGTAAATCTCTTGCTGAGAGAATTGCACACGATTGGCAGCTTATATTGCTTGCTATTCCAGGATTTGTATTCTACATAATTTTCAGATACGGACCCATGTACGGTCTTGTTATCGCATTTAAAGATTACGGAATTTTTACAGGTATACTCCAGTCACCCTGGGCAGAGCCTGTAACAAAACACTTTATGGATTTCTTCGGTTCGGGAGATTTCTGGCTCCTTTTGAAAAACACCTTCTTATTAGGTGCAGGAAGCTTGGTATGGACATTCCCCGTTCCTATTCTCTTTGCCTTTCTTCTTAACGAAGTAAGACACAAATCATATAAAAAGTTCGTTCAGACAGCAACTTATCTGCCTTCATTCTTATCTATAGTTGTTGTATGTTCGATGTTGACTGATATGTTGTCACCAAGCTCAGGTATATTCAATGCTATAATAAAGGCATTCGGCGGAGAACCGATTTACTTCCTTGTTAAACCCGAATGGTTCAGAACTATTTACATAGCATCTGATGTATGGGGCGGTTTCGGTTATAATGCTATTATCTATCTTGCTGCATTAAGCGGTGTTGATCCTCAGCTTTACGAAGCTGCAACAATCGACGGATGCGGAAGAATCAAGAGTATGTGGCATGTTACATTACCCGGTATCCTTCCTACAATTGCAACAATGTTTATCTTAAGAGCAGGTCATATTATTCAAGTTGGCGCAGATAAACTCCTTCTTTTATACAACCCTGCAACATATTCAGTTGCTGATACCTTCTCAACATATGTATACAGAAAAGGTATTCAGGAGACCAACTACAGCTATTCAACAGCGGTTGGTCTCTTCAACTCGGTAGTAGCACTTATATTTGTTATAATATCCAACACTGTCAGCAAGAAATTTGCTGAAACAAGCTTATGGTAAGGGAGGGTTTGTAAATGAGTAAGAAAAATAATAAAGCATCCTACTCTGTTGGTATGAAACAGAGATTCGGATTTTTTGATTGCTTCAACTATCTGCTTATGGCTTTTGCAGCATTTATAACCCTGTATCCCGTATGGTATGTATTCTGTATTTCTTTGAGTTCAACCGCGGCAATCAACAGCGGTACAATCTCCTTCTGGCCCAAAGGTGTTAATATAGACGCATATCTCCAGGTGCTCAAAACACCAAAAATTCCCAGAGCTTATTTAAACTCCATCATTTATACATCCGTGGGAACAATCTGCTGTCTTGTTATGACAACAATTTTTGCTTACCCTCTGTCAAGAAAGAACTTCATATTCAGAAAGCCGATTATGATTCTGGTTACAATTACCATGTTCTTCGGCGGCGGTATGATTCCTACCTTCCTTCTTGTTCAGGCTTGCGGACTTCTTGACTCTATGTGGAGTTTGATTATTCCTAACCTTATCTGGACATTCGACCTTATAGTTATCAAGAACTTTTTTGAAGGTATTCCTACTGAAATGTATGAAGCTGCGGTTGTTGACGGTGCTTCCGAATTCCGTATCTTCTTACAGATTTATGTTCCCCTTGCAAAACCTGCTATTGCATCAATCGCACTCTTCTTTGCAATGGGTCAGTGGAACAGTTACCTCATTCCTTCAATATACTTAAATACTGCTGAAAAGCTTCCCTTACAGGTTGTTCTTCGTGATATGTTAATTGATATGACATCTCAGAACCCCAACTCTCTTGAAGAGTCTAAGTTCACACCTGAAGCTTTGAAGAATGCAACTATCTTTATTTCAGTTGCTCCCTTCCTTGTAGTATATCCCTACTTACAGAAATACTTTGTTAAAGGTCTTACTGTTGGTGCGGTTAAAGGTTAAAATTAAATACATAAAAAAAGAGGCTTGTATCTGCGGATGCAAGCCTTATATTTTTGTTTGATTGGTTGAAATTGTAAAATTTATGTGGTATAATGATTTCATCGAAGATGAAATCAGCGATATAAATTCCTGGCGGAATTTGCGATATATCCTTTGGACGCGATATATCTTCGATGCGATATATTTTTGAATATCCTCGCCATAGGCGAGATATGTCAAAAATGAGAAAAGGAATTTATTACGAAGTAACAAGGTTCTCCGAAATATAGAAATCTTAGATTTCGTTATATTTCGTGAGGTTCTTATATCATATCGCACGAGCGAATGCGAGAACATATCGACAAATCTTTTGTCCCTAACTTGAAAAATTCATTAACTAAGTTTGCCCTGACAGGCAAGTGAAGTTATCTTCGACAGTGAAGGTTACTAAAGTAAGTGAAGTTTCGCCTGACGGCGAAGGGCAAACTCAACTTCACTTTTGAGAATCAAAAACTTCACTGCTTTTACCAACTTCACTATGAACATTAGTTCAAAACTTCACAAAATGCATGGCGTCTAAAATGCACACGAATTTATATCGCAAAAAACTTTTTGTTTAAGAAAACTATGATGAAAGGGAAAAAAACATGAACATTAGATGTATTTGCAATCTTATTGATGAAAGAAAAGAGGAGCTTTTTAATCTATTATCAGACCTTATAAAAATAGATTCTGAAAGCATAGGCTCACATGGAAAAGAAGAGGAATGTGCAAGATATGTTCAAGATTTGTGTAAGAAGCTTGGACTTGAAACTGATTTCTTTTCTCCCCTTGATATTGAAGGGTTTACCGAGCATTCTGATTACCTGCCCGGAAGAAATCTCGAAAATCGTTATAACGTAGTAGCTCGTTATAAGGGTAAAGAAAATACCGATGAGCTTATGATTATGGCTCATACAGATACAGTAAAAATAGGGGATCTTGCCCATTGGGATAATGACCCGTTTAGCGGTCTTATAAAAGACGGTAAAATTTTCGGCAGAGGTGCGTGTGACGATAAATATGCTATTGCAGCAACCTTGTTTGCAATCAGACTTTTAAAAGAAAACGGCTTTGAGCCTAAAGCAAATCTTTTGTTTTCTGCATATTCGGATGAAGAATACGGCGGTTCTCACGGAGCGCTTGCTTCTGTTTTAAAATATCCCTGTAAAAGAATTGTAAGCGCAGATGGAAGAGACGGACAGATATGGCATTGCGGCTCAGGCGGAGGAGAGCTTAAATATTTATTCCATACAAAAGATACTGTGGATAGTGCAAAGTTAACTGCAACCGCAATTCCTGTTGTAATGGAAGTTGTGGAAAAATTTGCTGCTAACCGCAGTTGTGAACTCGAAGAAAACAGATTCTATAAAGGTACAATAATCCCCAAAACATCTTTAAGATATATGGGCGTTAAAGCCGGAAATGCCGGTGCAGACCTTGGCAGAGGGGAAGTTTATTTTGTTTTCTATACTGATAAAACAAAAGATGAAATATATCTTGAGCTTGAAGAGTTTGATAAAGAAATCAAAGAAAAACTTGCTCCGCTCGGAATTATCGGCGACGGGTTTGAACCTGCAACAAGATTTTTCCATTATGTATTCTGCGAGCCGGACAGTGAAGATATAAAATTAATGCTTGAAGCATCAAAAGAAGCAACAGGAAGAGATATTTTAGTATGTGGCTCCTGTCTTTCCGATCTTTCTGTTATTTCTAAATTCGGAAGCAGCCGTGCATTCGCATTCGGTGCCGGCAGAGATTTCTCCCTTCCCGGCGGTGCGCATCAGCCAAATGAGTTTATTGAATGTGATAAGCTTGTTGAATATACTAAGACATTGGCAGCATACATACTCAAAATACTTGGGTAGGAAATGTTAAAAATGCCCATAACGCAAAAACAGCAAAATCAAAAGAGTTAAAAAGAGAAATTCAATAATGAATTTATAACAAGGAAGAAAAATATGTTTTTGCTACAAGCAAACTTCGCCGCTCGGCGTATCCTCATACGCCGTCGGGTAAAGCTTTGGCTTAGTTTACTTGTTATGGAACATTTTTTCCGATTTCCCCGGAAATGTTAAAAATACCCATAACGCAAAAACAAATTCAATTTCAAGAGGTGAAAAAATGCAGAAAAATTTTCTTGCGGGAGCTTCAATAATTGCGGTTTCCCATATAATTGTTAAAATAATAGGTGCATTATTCAGAATTCCCCTTGCTAATCTTATAGGCGCAGAGGGAATGGCCATTTATCAGTCGGCATACAGTATATATCTTGTGCTGTTTGCGATTTCAACAGCAGGACTTCCTGTTGCTATTTCCAAAATGGTTTCTGAATGTGATGCACTAAGCCGAGATGATGAGGCGTTTAATATTTTTTCTGTGTCTTATCGACTTCTTTTTGTTGTTGGTCTTGTGGGAACACTTATTCTTATGGCAGGTGCAAAGCCTATAGCCTATGCAATGGGCGCTCCCGATATATATCCTGCTCTTATGGCACTTGGGCCAAGTCTTCTTTTCGTTTCAATATCTTCTGTTTACCGTGGATATTTCCAGGGCAGACAGAATATGATGCCCACTGCTGTAAGTGAGGTTATTGAAGCTTTGTTCAAGCTTCTTGTAGGACTTATGTTTGCATATATGCTTGCCTTTTCAGGCAGTGCCGGTTCTGCTACCGGTGCTATTTTGGGTGTAACAACCGGTGCGCTCGGAAGTGTTATTTATCTGTTTTTTTACTATGTTAAGGGAAAAAATAAATCTATCCTTTCAAAAACAGCAATGAGCAGAACCGAAAAAAACAAGCTTATAAAAACTATTATTTTTATAGCTGTTCCGGTTACTTTAAGCTCCTCCGTTTTCACTCTTACAAGCTCGATTGACACATTTATGGTATTAAAAAGACTCCAGACAATCGGATTTTCTTATGAACAGGCAAAAATTATGTTCGGATATTATTCGGGATATGCTATAACAATGTTTAATCTTCCCGCAAGTGTTATAATGGGAATAAGCATAAGCATAGTCCCCTCAATAAGTGCGGCTATGGCAGTAAACAAGATTAAGGAAGCATCTGAAAGCATCGCATCTTCTGTTCGTATAACCTGGCAGATTGCTTTCCCGGCAGGGTTAGGAATGGCAGTGCTTTCGGGTCCGATTCTTCGTCTTTTATATCCTACTGCTGATTTTATCGTACCCAAAACTCCTGCGGGAATACCCGAGGTTTCGGGAATTATATCTCTTTTAACAAGTGGCGGTGATGCAACAAGACTTTTAACAATGCTCGGTCTTGCAATCTCCCTTGTTTGTATTACTATGCTTACAAACGCAATTCTGCAGTCACTCGGCAAGGTATGGATTCCGGTTATGAATATGATGATTGGTGGAATAGTTAAAATTGCGGTTAATTATATATTAGTCGGTATTCCTTATATAAACATTATGGGGGCACCCATAAGCACAACGCTTTGTTATACCGTTATTACTATTTTAAATCTTATTGCTATCTCAAAGCTTGCAACTCCGCCGTATGGCGTTATGTCTACCATTGTAAAGCCTCTTATATCAGGACTGGCATTAATGGGAGCGGCTGTTTTCACATATAAATTTATTTTCGGAGTAACCGCTTCAAATACACTTGCAACAGGCTTGAGTATTGGCGTTGCGGCGGCGGTTTACTTTGTTCTTATGCTTTTAATTAAAGGGTTCAGAAAAGAAGATATATATCTGCTTCCAAAAGGTCAAATGATAGTATCAGTATTAAATAAATTTTTAAAATAACAACGGAGGAAAGACCATGAAAAAGTTTTTAATCATTACAATAATGCTGTTATCAGTATTATTAATCTCAGTCGGTGTAAGTGCAGAGAATGTGTATTCTCTCGGAAAAATCACCGTAACCCAAACAACCGATGGGTTAACTGCAAAGGTTGGTGTTACCGGAAAGGCATTAATTGCCGAAAAGGGAACTGCGGTTGGTGCGATGTATAAAGACAAAGCTTTGATAGGCATTGACACAACCGAATTTTCAGTAATAGCCGGAGTTGAAAAAACTCTTGAATTTTCTTTCGAGAAAAAAGAGTATGACGAAATCAAGGTCTTTTTGTTGTCCGACCTTTCAAGCCTTACTCCTTTAAGCTTTTCAGCCACAACAAAAGAAGAAACAAAGGAAAACGGCTTTGCAGTTCTTTATGCGGTTTATACAGATGATACCGGTCTTGACAGACTGCCGAAAGCTGTTTTATATGATGAATCGGGTGAATTTAAAACCTACGATTTTGCTCAAAATATAAAAACAAACGGAAATAATCCCGATGAGGAATATTCTATAGTAAGCAAATATGATTTAACTTATGATTTATCATATATCGGCGGTGAAAATCAGAAGCTCGTTATGTATTGCCTTAACGAAAATGATGAAATCTGCGAAATTTATTATGACGACGGTATAGAAAGAAAAGACGACAGATACGAATTTGTAAGTATGTCTTCCCACAGCTACCGTTCAGCTAACAGACGACTCGGAACAAATACAATCCCTGCAGACTTTAAATTTGTAACCCTTGAGGGTACATATTATCAGGATGTTACATGGCTTGATAAAAATTCATTTGATGTATATGATTCTTCCATTTTAAAGGATGATGGAAGCGTATATAACTATGAGCTTATAAGATATACCGAAAACAGAAATGCCGTTTTTGGAATTCTTTTTGGTACAAGAGCTATGGTTTCCAACGATTCTCCCGTTATGTTTGTAACCGATGTGGGTGATATGTCGGATGATAACGGAAATTTATACAGACTTATTTCGGGTTATACCGAGGGCAGAGAAACTGCAATTGCAATTCCTTATGATAACGACAACGGATTTGTATATAACAGAGATAATGCTTTTGTAAGCATTTATGAAGTAAGCATGGGAAGTGTAATTCAGTATAAAAATTACGGAAATTCCTATGCCATAAGAGTTCTTGTTAACCATAACGATTTAATGAATATTGCTATGGACAATATGTCAGGAGCATTTATGGGCTGGAGTGAGGCTGATGACAATACCGGATTTATGGTTGCAGGAAAACTCAGTCACTATGACGGAAACCGCGCATATTTTGAAAACGGAATGTCAATTGATCTGAAATCCAATACTCCCACAATGCTTGTAAGAAACAACGGAAATTATACTGAAAAAGTATATGTAAATGAATGGATAGTTCCGGGTATTGCAGAAACTCATAATTTCTCCTACGGAAATATGGACGATTATGTTATAACCTACAGCTTTGACGGTGAGGCGCTTGGCTTGGTTATTATAGATACAGAGTTTGATACATACTGGTCTGAAATTTCCGCGCCATCTGTAATTTCGCCCGAAATATATAAGCTTGCGTCTCCTTATAGCGATTTGACTGCAGAGGATGAAAATTTTGAAGCATTTTATGTGTTAAATTCAATAGGGTATATGAACGGGTATGATGACAACACAGCAAGACCCGACAAAACCGTTCCAAAAAGCGAGTTTATTGCACTTCTTGTGCGTGGGTTAGGTCTTGATGATGCTGCAAATGCGCTCTTTGGAAAAGAAACACCTTTCAGCGATATCCCCGCAGACCACTGGGCAAGCGGATATATCAATGTAGCAATTGAAAAAGGAATCCTTAAGGAAACAGAGGGGGCATTTAATCCCGACAGTCCTGTATTATACGAGGATGCGGTAAAATATGTAGTTTCCGCACTCGGATATTCTCCATTATGCGAGGCGCATAACGGAAATTCAATGGTTTCTTATGTACTTAAAGCAGCAGACCTTGGAATTTTAAATAAAATCAGTCAGAGTACGGGAGAAAATGTAACAAGAAGAACTGTTGCACAGCTTATCTTCAACTCTCTTGACGTTCCTATGATGGAACAGCTTGTTTACGGTGCAAACCCCGAATTTGCAGTACCTGCATACAGTAAAACAATGCTTTATATGGGTAATATTGCAAAGGTTAAGGGATATGTTGAATCTGTAAGCTTTGCTAAAGATTCTTCCGGTAAGTTAGAGTATTTCTTTGATGATGTTTCAATGCAGTTTGATGAATTTAATTCATTATACTATCCCGGCGCTTCATTAATGCTCGGTGATATTAAAGCAATGAAATATAAGGAAACCGCAGAGCCGTTAATGCACTATATAACAATTGCATATGTAAATATGAAAGATGCGACAGCACCTGTAGTGGAATGTATTTATCCTACCTCGGATAATAAAGTGTTAAAGCTTTATGATTACCAGATGAGAAACGGAATGTATGATAATTCAGGCTGGCTTACTTATTATCCCAACGGATATGAGAACGATTCAGATGCAGCAAGTATTGCTCTTGCAGGTTCAGGCAACACAGCATCGGGCGGATGGCACAGTATTTACTATAATAACAGCTCAATTTCTGAGGGACAGGAGGATTTCCGAAATAAATATATAAGCGGAATGTTCCCTGAAATAACCCTTATTGACAGGGACGGAATAAATGGCTACGAAACAATTGTTGCAACCGATTATTATTCGGGAACAGTAGACTATATTGAGGATAAAAGAATATGGTTCGGTAATATTTCTCCTATGGCACGCGGCGAGCTTGACTTGAGTCTGCCCGAAGTAAATTACAATATTTACGATGAAAACGGATTAATGCTTTCTCTCGATAATATTGAAAAGGGAGATGTTTTAAGTGTATTTGAGTCAACCGATTATGACTGGAATACATATTATAAGATAATAGTTTCAAAATCTTCCTTTGAGGGCAGAGTAATAAGAGAATTTAAAAACGGAAAATATCTTATAGATGATGATATTTATTACAGCTATGAATGGTTAAGAACGGGATTAAAAGGAACATTCAAAACAGATTGCTACGGAAAAATTCTTCAATTTACCGAAGATATTTCGGATGTAAAATTCGGCACATTATTCGCATTGTATGCTGATATGACAAGTGTTGATATAATGCCCAAAGCAATTATTATAGATAACGAAAACGGACCTGTAACCTATGACTTTGCGGATAAAATAAAAGTTGCAGGCGCAGGCGCAACAGCAGGCAATGGTTTTGATACAATCAAAGCAAATAGAATAAATACCCAGACCTTTGCAGAAATAGGCGGAAATAATCAGAAGCTTGTTGCTTTCACTCTTGATTCAGAGGGTAAAATAGACGGATTTTTCAGTGATATTAATATGCGCTATAATCATCTTGAAAAAACGCGTCTTACAACTCTTGACTACGGAAACGGACAGCTTGGAGATATTAAAATTCCGTCAGACTTCTCATTCACAACCTTAAGCGAAGTTGATTATCAGACAAATCTCCGTATAGACAGCTTCGGCACCACCGATTTAACGGCGTTTGATAATACTTACAACAGAAAAGTTGAAATAATATACGATGAAAATACAAATGAAGCTGTATATGGAATTATATTTGAAACTATTCCCGAAGCTTCACCAAAATCTCCTGTAATCTTTGTTACGGAGGTTACCGAAAACGAGGATTATACAGAAATAAGCGGTGTAAGAAACGGCAAAGAAGTGTCTTATATAATAGATTCTTCAACTGAAATCTATTCCTCCAATAACTGGAGCTATGGAGATATATCGGATATAACAGCGGGAGCTGTAATCCAGGTTAACGGATATAATCGTTTGAATGCAGTAAGAGTTATCGCTTCGGCAAAGGATATTGCTGATAACAGAGATAATTATACTGTAAACGGCTACATCTTCGACTTCTCGGATGTTGGAAGTCTTTATATGGGTAAAGCGGAAGAAATTATCGGAAAAACTGTTAATTTCGGTAATGAAGAGCTTCTTGTTTATCCCGATACTCCCGCTATGTTAATAACAGATACCGAAATCTCGGCAGGAGTTAACTTCTTAAATATAACCTGCGAAACCAATGCGGAATTTGAAAATACAAATGATGATATTATCTTTGTATATACCTATAACGGTCATCCCTATGCGGTTTGCGTAGCAGATACTGAAAATGATACAAAAGTATCTCCCGCTCACAATGACGGAGGCATAGACGGAGGCGGTCAGGGCGGAGGAATGGTTACTCCGATAATGCCCTCGTATGGCGGAGGCGGAGGTAACTTTGGTCTTTCAGAAACCGAATCTCCATTTACCGATCTTGAATGGTACCACCCGGCATATGAAGAATTCTATGTATTAAATTCATTAGGCTTTTTAACTCCCGACGAAAGCGGAGCGATTTATCCTGAAAATACACTTACAAAAGCAGAGCTTATAACACTTCTTGTAAGAGTGTCGGGATATGAGGCTTATGCAGATATGTTAAAGGGAATAAAATCTCCATTTGCTGATGTTGAAAAAACGCATTGGGCAAACGGATATATCAATATTGCCGTAAATAAAGGAATTATTCCCGAAACAGAGGGCGATTTCAGACCCGATGAGGTAATAACTGTTGAAAACAGCTTGAAATATATTGTTTCCGCGCTCGGATATTCTCCCGCATGCGGAAATTCCGAAGCGGCTTATGTTGTAAAAGCATACGAGCTTAAGCTTATGAAAAACTATAACCGCAGAATTTCAGAGGATGCAACAAGAGAGATTATTGCCAAAATCCTTTTCAATTCTCTTGAAGTGCCTCATATGGAAGAGGTTGAGGTTGCGGGAACAGATTTAAGATTTGCAGTTCCGACCAATTATCAGACCCTGCTTTCAAGAAATAATATTGCAAAGCTTTCAGGTGCGGTTAATAATCAAAGCTTTAAGGAAAACAGATTCTCATATTGGATTGCTGAAGTTTCACCGCAGTTTAACCATCAATATGAATATCTCTATAACAATACCTTTGTTAAGCCGGGCGAAAATAAAATGCTTTCTTATAAAGAGGGAGTAAAACCCATAAGCCACTATAAAACATATGCTTATGTCGATTTGTCAGACAGGAACGCTCCAATGGTTGTCTGTCATTATCCCACAAAGGATAACAAGGTGCTTAAAATAACAGCTAAGCAGGCAGAAAATGCAAGCTTTGACCCTGCTTCGGGCAGACTTACATACTTCAGAAACGACTGGATGACAGATGTCGAGGATGTTGAAGTAAAATTAAACTGGAATGTGATGTTATATAGAAATAATGATTCATATTCTATGCCACACAGCAATTTCTCTGTGCTTTATGTTAACGGATATTATCCCGAAATAACTCTTATAGATAACGACAGTAATATGAACGGCTATGAGGTTATCGTTGTAAGCGAATATTATTCCGGTGTTGTGGATTCAGTCGAAGCTAAAATGAAAAGAATTGTTTTTGATATGATGTCAGGCTCTGCAACAGCGGCTGCTCCTGTTTTAAGTCTTTCC